>JBGOYP010000013.1:0-19884 GCA_041479785.1 Candidatus Aminicenantia bacterium
AGAACTATATCGAATACGGCGTGTATGCCAAGTACCGCCGCAAGATCCGGAAGGCGTAGCAGGAGGCGGCCATGAGAGACGTAGCGGTCATCGGCGTGGGTATGACCAAGTGGGGCGAGCTTTGGGAAAAATCGCTCCGGACGATCTTCTCCGAGACGGCGCTCCTCGCCATCGACGACGCGGGTGTGGACCACATCGATTCGATGGTCGTGGGCTGCATGTCCTCGGGCCTGTTCATTGGCCAGGAGCACCTGGCCTCGCTCCTCCCCGATTATCTGGGGAAAAATCCCGTCCCCGCGACCCGGGTCGAATCCGCCTGTTCGTCGGGCGGCCTGGCGCTCCGGTACGGCTTTCTGGAAGTCGCGTCCGGGATGAGCGACATCGTCCTCGTCGGCGGCGTCGAAAAAATGACCGACGTGACCGGGTGCGAAGCGACCTTTGCTCTTGGCACCGCGGCCGACCAGGAATACGAAAGCTACCACGGGGCGACGTTCCCGGCGCTTTATGCCATGATGGCCGTCGCCCACATGCACAAATACGGGACGACGAGGGAACAATTGGGCCTGGTCGCCGTCAAGAATCATGAGAACGGTTCGAAGAACCCGCTGGCCCAGTTCCCGTTCAAGGTCAGCCTCGAGGCCGTTTTGTCCTCTGTCCTCGTCGCGGACCCGCTCCGAATCCTCGACTGTTCGCCGATTACGGACGGGGCGGCGGCGGTCGTCCTCGGCCCGGCGGACATGGCCAAGACTCTCAAGAAGCGCCGGGTGAGGATCACCGGCAGCGGCCACGCCACGGACTCGATCGCCCTCGTCTCGCGCCGCGACCTCGCGGCGATCGAGTCGACGCGGATCGCGGCCCAGAAGGCCCTGGCGATGGCCAGACGCAAGATCGACGACATCCATCTTTTCGAGGTCCATGACTGTTTCACGATTGCCGAGATCATGGTCACCGAGGCCCTGGGTCTCGTCCGACAGGGGCAGGGCGGCAAGGCGGTGGAGGACGGGCTGACGTCCATCACCGGGAAGTATCCCGTCAATCCGAGCGGCGGGTTGAAAGCCAAGGGTCACCCGGTCGGCGCCACCGGCGTCGCGCAGGTCGTGGAAGTCGTCAAACAGCTTCGGGGCGAGGCCGGCGAACGGCAGGTCAAGGGCGCAGAGCGGGGCCTGACCCAGAACATGGGCGGCACGGGGGGGAGCTCGCTCGTCCATGTCTTCGAGGCGGACTAAAAGGAGGAGACGATGCCGACACCATCGAGATACTGGCGTGAAATTCCTCAGCGGTACCGGCTAGAAGCCGGCCGATGCACGAATTGCGGCACGATTTGTTTCCCGCCCCGGACCGTTTGTCCGAAGTGCGGAAACCGGACGTTCGTCCCGACGAAGCTGTCCGAATCCGGGGAACTCCTCACTTACACGATCATCCGCGTCCCGCCCGCTCCGTTCGAGGACCAGTCTCCCTACGCGCTCGGGATCGCCAGGCTCGACGACGGCGTGAGGCTGATGGCCCAGGTCGTGGACTGCGATTTCGCCGCCCTCAAGATCGGGACGCGGGTCCGGCTCGAGTTCCGCAAAATCTCCGAGGAGGGCGCGGCGGGCGTTATTTACTACGGCTATAAATTCGTCCCTGAATAGCTCGCGCGTCCGCGGGCGAGGCGGCGTCATGTTTAAGATCGAATCCAAGGTCGACACCCAGAGCCCCGAATACCGCCGGAATGTTGAGCAGATGAAACGGGTGGTCGGGGAATACAAGGAACGGCTGGCCAAGGTCCAGGAGGGAGGGCCCGTCAAGTACCGCGAGCTGAACAAATCGCGCGGGAAGATGCTCGTCCGCGAGCGGCTGGAGAAGCTGTTTGACCGCAACACCCCCTTTCTCGAGCTCAGCGCGCTGGCGGCGTATGGGATGTACGACGGCGAAGCGCCGGGCGCGAGCATGGTCACGGGCATCGGCGTCGTCCACGGCCGCGAGGTGCTCATCGTCGCCAACGACCCCACGGTCAAAGGCGGGACGTATTTCCCGATGACCATCAAGAAGCATATCCGCGCCCAGGAGGTCGCGCTCGAGAACCGGCTGCCCTGCGTCTACCTGGTCGATTCCGGCGGCATCTTCCTCCCCCACCAGGCGGGGACCTTTCCCGACAAAGAACATTTCGGCCGGATCTTCTACAACCAGGCCCGGCTCTCGGCGCTCGGCATCCCGCAGATATCTATCGTCCTCGGCGCGTGCACGGCCGGCGGCGCCTACGTGCCGGCGATGAGCGACGAGACGGTCATCGTCCGCCGCCAGGGCACGATCTACATTGGCGGTCCGCCGCTCGTCAAGGCGGCCACGGGCGAGGATGTGACGGAAGAGGACCTGGGAGGCGCGGACGTCCACTGCCGCATTTCAGGCGTCTCGGATTACTACGCCCAGAACGACGGGCACGCGCTCGAGATTGCCCGCAACATCGTCGAAACGCTCGACCCGCCGCGCCGCTTCGAGCTCGACAGGACCGCGCCGGAAGAACCCGCTTACGACCCGCAGGAAATCTACGGCATCGTCCCGCGTGACCTGCGAAAACCCTTCAACATCAAGGAGCTCATCGCCCGGATCGTGGACGGGAGCCGCTTCCAGGAGTTCAAAGAGCTTTATGGGCTGACGATCGTCTGCGGGTTCGCCCGGATCATGGGCTATCCGGTGGGCATCCTGGCCAGCAACGGCGTTTTGTTTTCCGAAAGCTCGCTGAAAGGCGCCCATTTCGTCACGCTCTGCGCCATGCGCAAAATCCCGATTGTCTTCCTCCAGAACATCACGGGCTTCATCGTCGGGAAGCAGTACGAGCATCGCGGCATCGCCAAGGACGGAGCGAAGCTTGTCCATGCCGTGGCCAATGCCGACGTCCCCAAGTTCACGGTGATCGTCGGCGGCTCCTACGGGGCGGGCAACTACGCCATGTGCGGCCGGGCTTACGACCCGCGGCTGCTCTGGATGTGGCCCAACGCCCGGATCAGCGTCATGGGCGGGGAACAGGCGGCCTCGGTTCTCGTCTCAGTCAAGATCAAGCGGCTCCAAGAACAGGGCGTCCGGATGACCGAGGAGGAGAAAGAAAAAGTGGCGAGGCCGATCATGGAAACGTACGAGGAGGAAGCGAGCCCCTATTACAGCACGGCCCGCCTTTGGGACGACGGCATCCTCGACCCGCTCGAGACGCGACAGGCTTTGGCCCTCGGCATCGCCATGAGCTTGAACGCGCCTATCCCGGACTTCAAAGTCGGGATCTTTCGGATGTGAAGGAGCGAACGTGAACGCGGCGCATTTCGATACGATCGAGGTCGCGCGCCATGGCCAGGTCTTTCGCATCTGGCTTAACCGGCCCGAGGTGCGCAATGCTTTCAACTCGACTATGATTCGGGAGCTGCGGACGGCGGTCCGGACCGCCGCCGAGGACGCGGCCGTCCGAGTCGTCGTTTTATCCGGTCGGGGAACGGCTTTCTGCGCCGGCGCGGACCTGAACTGGATGCGCGAGGTCGTTCGATATTCCTATGACCAGAACCGCGTCGAATCCCAGGAGATCGCCGATTTTCACGAGGAGCTCTACGCGATCCCCAAGCCGACGATCGCCCGGGTGAACGGAACGGCCATCGGCGGGGGGACGGGATTTCTTTCGGCCTGCGATATCGTCGTCGCTTCGACCGAGGCGACGTTTGGGCTGAGCGAAGTGAAGATCGGCCTCGTCCCGGCCGTCATCTCGCTCTACGTCGTCCGCCGGATGGGGGAGAGCCGGGCCCGTCAATATTTTCTTACGGGCGAGCGGGTCGACGCCCGGCGGGCGGCCGAGATCGGCCTGGTGAATATCGTCGCCGAACCGTCGCGTTTGGACGAAAAAACGGACGAGCTCATCCAGCTGCTCCTGACGTCGGGACCGGAAGCCCTGGCCAAGGCCAAGGAGCTCCTCCGCCAGGTCCCTCGGCTGAGCTTCGAGGACGCCCAACGCTTTTCGGTGGAGATGATCGCGGGACTGAGGGTCAGTCCGGAGGGCCAGGAAGGCATGGCCGCGTTTCTTGAGAAGAGAAAGCCCCGCTGGGCGCCGTAATGGACCGGACGGATACGAGGATGATGTTCAAGAAGATTCTGATCGCCAACCGGGGCGAGATCGCGGTCCGGGTCGCGAAAGCCTGCCGCGAGATGGGGATTTCTTCGGTCGCGGTCTTCTCCGAGGCGGACCGTTCGAGTCTTCACGTTCAGCTTGCCGACGAGGCCGTGTTCATCGGCCCGGCGCCCGCCGTCGACAGCTACCTCGCCATGGAGCGGATCGTCCGGGCCGCTCACGAGGTCGGGGCCGAGGCCATCCATCCGGGCTACGGGTTCCTGGCCGAAAATGCCGACTTTGCCCGGCTCTGCGAAAAAGAGGGCGTGGTCTTCATCGGCCCCAAATCCGCGGCGCTCGAACTCGTCGGCGACAAGGTCCGCGCCCGGCAGACGATGGAAAGGGCTGGAATTCCGATAACGCCCGGCTTGAAGACGATTCCGAAGGACCGGGCGGAATTCGAAAGGGCGGCGCGGACGCTCGGGTATCCCGTGATCGTCAAGGCGTCGGCCGGGGGCGGGGGGAAAGGCATGCGCATCGTCCACAAGGAAAACGACCTCGGTCCCGCGCTCGACGCTGGGAGGCGCGAGGCCAAGTCGGCCTTCGGCGATGAAACGGTCTATCTCGAAAAATACCTCGAGAGTCCCCGCCATGTCGAGTTCCAGGTCCTGGCGGATAATCACGGCGCGACCGTCCATCTCTTTGAGCGCGAATGCTCGATTCAACGCCGGCATCAAAAGATCGTCGAGGAGACGCCCTCGCCCGCCCTCGACGGCGCTCTCCGGGCGAAAATGGGGGATACGGCCGTGCGGGCGATGCAGGCCGCGGGCTACAACAACGCCGGGACGGTCGAGTTCCTTCTGGACAACGACCGCCAATTCTATTTTCTCGAGGTGAACGCCCGGCTCCAGGTCGAGCACCCCGTGACCGAGCTCGTCACGGGCGTGGACCTCGTCCGGCAGCAGATCCTCGTCGCCGCCGGCGAAAAATTGTCCTTGCGTCAGGACGCCCTCCGGCAGCACGGACACGCCATCGAATGCCGGGTCTACGCCGAAGACCCGTCGAACAATTTCCTGCCTTCATCCGGAAAGATCTTCGTCCTCAAGGAACCGAAGGGCCCCGGCATCCGTTGCGATTCCGGCATTTACGGCGGCTGGAGCGTCCCGATCTACTATGACCCGATCCTGGCCAAGCTCATCGTCTGGGCCGAAGACCGGGACCTGGCCTGCCGGAGGATGGAGGCCGCGCTCGGCGATTACGTCATCCTCGGGATCCACACGACGATCGGGTTCCTCAAGGACGTCATCAACCATCCCGAGTTCCGGGCCGGGCGGTTGAACACCTCCTTCATCAAAAACAACCTCGACGGCTGGCGGGAACGCGCCGGCGGCGAGGATGCGTTGCGCCTGGCCCTCGTCGCGGCTGCGTTCGACGACTTGAATTCGGCGGCGCGGTCTAAAGCGCCGGCCGGACGGACGGCGGCAAAAACCGGGGAGACCCCGTGGACGACGCTGGGCCGCTGGCGGATCGGAGGAGCCTAGGCCCATGGAATTCGAATACATCGTCGACGGCGTCCCGCGTAAGATCGCGGTCGAGAAGAAAAACGGGACCTTCCTCGTCCGCGCCGCCGAGTTGGCTTTCGCGGCGGATATTGTGGCCCTCTCGGACTCGGAAATCATGCTTCGCGTCGACGGCCGGACCACGATCGTCTATCTTGCCCGGGACGGGAAACGGAAGATCGTTTTCGTCGATGGACGGACCGTCGTCGTCCTCGAGCCCGACGCTGCGGCGGAGGCTTTTTCCAGGGCGGACGAGAAAGCCCTCGACGGCGGACTCCAGATCCGGGCGCCGATGCCGGGCAAGGTCATCAAGGTCCAGGTCGCCGAAGGAGAGGACGTCCGGAAACATCAGACGCTGGCCATCGTCGAGGCGATGAAAATGGAGAACGAGATCACCTCCGCGATCGACGGCCGAGTGAAAAAGGTCCATGTCGCGGCCGGCGAGTTGGTGGATGCGGACAAAATGTTGATCGAACTCGAGCCGAAGAATCTTTAGCGTTACGACCATTGAGGGAGGAGGGCTGAATCATGATGAACGAACGGGCCGACGCGGTCCAAGAAATTCGGGAGATGGTCCGGGATTTCGCCCGGGCGGAAATCGCGCCGCATGTCCGGGAGTGGGATGAGAAAGCCCACTCTCCTGGCGAAATTTTTCGGCGGCTCGGCGATCTGGGGCTGATGGGCATTCTGATCCCCGAGGAATTCGGGGGTGCGGGGCTGACGTACCGCCATTATGTGGCGGTCCTGGAGGAGTTGGGCGCCGTAGAGGGAGGGATCGCGCTCTCCGTGGCCGCCCATAATTCTCTGTGCACGAATCATGTCTATGTGTTCGGCACGGACGAGGTCAAGAAGGCCTGGCTGCCCCGGCTCGCCGGCGGCGAAATTCTCGGAGCCTGGGGGCTGACCGAGCCCGAAGCCGGGTCGGACGCCGGAGCGACCAAGACGACGGCCGTCCGCAACGCCAAAGGCTGGGTGCTCAACGGGACGAAAAATTTCATCACCCACGCCTCCGTCGGAGGCGTCGCCGTCGTTATCGCCCGGACGAGACCGGGCACGGACCCTCATGGCATTTCGGCCTTCTTGATTCCGCTCGACACGCCCGGCGTCGCGGTGGGGAAGCACGAGGACAAAGTCGGAATGCGAATCTCGGACACGGCCTCGCTCGTGTTCGAGGACTGCCAAGTCCCCGAAAGCGCGCTGCTCGGCCGCGAAGGAGACGGCTTTATCCAGGCGATGGAAATCCTCGACGGCGGCCGGATCTCGATCGCCGCGCTCGGCGTGGGCATCGGCCGGGGGGCCCTGGAGGCCGCCGTCGCCTACGCCCGGCAGCGCCGCCAGTTCGGCCGGACGATCGCGAGTTTCCAGGCGATCCGCTTCAAACTGGCCGACATGGCGACCGAGGTCGATGCGGCCCGTCTCCTCACCGAGCGCGCCGCCGACCTCAAGGACGAAGGGAAGAAGACGACCCTCATTTCTTCTCAAGCTAAACTCTACGCGTCCGAGACGGCCGTCCGGGTCGGCGAAGAGGCCGTCCAGATCCTGGGCGGATACGGATACTGCAAGGATTACCCGGTCGAAAAATTCTGGCGGGACGCCAAGCTCTGCACGATCGGCGAAGGAACGAGCGAAATCCAGCGGCTCGTTATCGCCCGGGAGCTCATCGGCGAATAGCGCCGGCGCGTTTCTGCGCCGAAAGGCTTGCCCGCGGAGCAAAAATCGGTTATTTTGAAGAACGAGCGTGATCCGGACTTTTATCTTTTCGAGGACATCGGAGGCCAAGAGATGATTTATCAACCCAACATCATCGCCCTCGATGAAATCGCCGACGTCCTATCCAAGGAATTTCGCCACAAAGAGACAGTCACCTGCTACATCGGATCCAACGCCGCGGTTCCAACGGCCTCGCTCGAAGCTTTGACGGCGGCCGTTAAAACCGGCTCTCCCCGCCTGCCTTATTTGAGAATGGTCCATATTCTTCTTCAGGGCCCGGTGCCCTACGTGGAAAAAGGACTGCAGGACCGGATCATGACCTACAGTATTTTTTCGGCGGGCGATGTGAGAACAGCGGCGAACGAAGGCCGGGCCTTTTACCTGCCCTGCACGCTGGCCAATATCGACAGCATGATCGGCAAAGGCCGGGCCTTCGAGCCGGATGTCGCTCTTTTCAAGGTCCGCCAGAACGAGCTGACGGGCGAATACAGCCTGGGATTGTCCGTTGAAGCCATCCATACCGCGATCGATAACGCCACCTGCGTTATCGGCGAGCTCGACCAGGGCATGCCGTTCACCCAGGGCCAGAGCGTCGTCGACGCCCAGTCCCTGGATTACCTTATCGTCGACGACGGGGTGAAACCCTGCTACGAGGTTCCCGGTCTGGAGATCGACGACCTCCCGCCCGAGGAACAACGGATCGGCGAGCTCATCACCCAGCATTTCATCACGGACGGGACGACGCTGCAGGCCGGCATCGGAAAGATTCCGGACGCCGTGGTCAGCATGATCCGGGAGTCGAATTTCAAGCACCTCGGCGTCCAGACCGAACTCTACGGCGACGGCTTGATGTACCTCCAGAAAGCGGGGATCGTGACGAACCGGAAGAAGCAGCAGGACAGGGGCTACAGCACGGCATCGCTCATCATGGGCTCGAAGGAGCTGTATGAGATCGTCCATATGCGGGCGGGCATCCAGATGCGGCCCTGCGCCTACACCAACTCTGCCGAGGTCATTCGCAAGAACAGCCCCTTCGTCTCGATCAACACGGCCATGGGCGTCGACCTCTTCGGCAACGTCTGGGCCGATTACGTCGACGCTCGGCGCTACTACAGCGGCGTCGGAGGCCAGCCGGATTTCGTTCGCGCCCTGAATGACCCCGCCTACGGCCATCCGATCATCGCTTTTAAAAGTCTCACCGAGAAAGGCGAATCGAAGATCGCCCGGGTCCATCCGCCGGGTGTCAGCCTGACGGCGTCCTCTTACGACGGCGTGGTGATCGTCGACGAATACGGCATTGCCGACCTCCGCGAGCTGACGGCCGGCGAAAAAGCGCTGGCGGTCGCGAGCATCGCCCACCCTAAATTTCGCGATGATTTATTCAAGAGCGTCTGCGACGACCCGCTGTTCACCAAGCCGGTCGGGTTCAATCCGAACCGGTCGCCTCGCGGCGTGACCATGTACCAGGGCAACGTCAAGCTCGACGAAGAATAGGCTGGGCTGTCCCTTTCGCCGTCGCTCGGCGCGCTTTCGGGAGCGCCGGGAACAAGCGCTGGTCCGCGGGAGTTGAGCGACCTCTAAGCCGTCAGCGCTTTACGCAAATATTTCGCGGTGATCGAACCCCTGACCTTCGCGACAACCTCGGGCGTTCCCTGGGCCACGATTTGACCGCCGCGGTCTCCGCCCTCCGGACCGAGGTCCAGGATGTAGTCAGCGCTTTTAATGACGTCCAAATTGTGCTCGATGACGATGACCGAATGGCCGGCGTCCACGAGACGTTGGAAGCAGCGCAGGAGCGTCGAGACGTCGTCCATGTGGAGCCCGATCGTCGGCTCGTCGAAAAGATACAGGACGTGCCGGTCGCGCTCATGGACGAGATGAAAGGCGAGCTTGATGCGCTGCAGCTCGCCGCCGGAGAGCGTCGTCGTCGGTTGGCCGAGCCGGATGTAGCCCAGCCCGACGTCCTGAAGCGGCCGGATCTTTTTCACGATGTCCGGCCGGTCGGCGAAAAATTCCAGGGCGTCGTCGATCGTCAGGTGCAGGACGTCGTCGATCGTTTTGCCTCGGTACTTGACCTCCAGGATCTCGCTCTTGAACCGCTTGCCCTGGCAGGCCTCGCAGGTCAGGGTCACGTCGGACAGGAATTGCATCTCGATGATCTGGTACCCGGCCCCTTGGCAGTCCTCGCAGCGGCCGCCGGGTGTGTTGAACGAAAAATAACCCGGCTTATAGCCGAGCATCTTCGCCTCGCGCGTCTGGCTGAACAGCGTCCGGATGACATCCATGGCTTTCGTGTATGTCGCCGGGATCGAGCGCGGCGATACACTGATCGGCGACTGGTCGACCAGAATGATCTTGTCGACGACGTCCAGGCCGCGGATGTCGGCGAACCCCTCGCGCGTCTCGCCGGCCCAGCCGCGGTAAAGGACGTCGACGAGCAGGGTGCTCTTGCCCGAGCCTGAGACGCCCGTTACGCCGGCGAGCACGCCCAGGGGCAGCCGGACATCGAGGTGCTTCAAGTTATGCGCGGAGGCGTCCCGGATGAGCAGGAAGGAGCGGGGTTCGCGCCGGCGCCGCGGCAGCGGGATGCCCTTTTCGCCCCGGAGATAGCGCGCCGTGAGCGAGGCCGGACTTTGGAGAAAATCCGCCTGGGGCCCGTCGAACAGGATCTCGCCGCCGTGTTCGCCGGCCCTCGGCCCGAGGTCGACGAGATGGTCGGCGGCGCGGATGATCTCGGGGTCGTGTTCGACGACCATGACCGTGTTCCCGACGTCCCTGAGCGACCCCAGGATCCTGATGAGACGGTCGTTATCTCGTGGATGGAGGCCGATCGACGGCTCGTCGAGGACAAACAGCGTCCCGACGAGCGAAGAGCTCAGCGCGGCCGCGAGGTTGATCCGCTGGGCCTCGCCGCCGCTCAGGGTGAACGTCATCCGGTCGAGCGAAATGTAGTCCAGCCCGACCTCGAGCAGGAACTTCAACCGGTTCTGGATCTCGGCGACGAGCTTTTCGGCGACGGGACGCTCGGCGGGCGCCAGCTCGAGGATTTGGAAAAAAGCGTGGGCCTCCTTGACCGTCATCCGGACGACGTCGCCCATGGACAGGCCCCCGACCTTGACGCTCAATGCTTGGGTGTTGAGCCGGGTCTGGCCGCAGGCCGCGCAGGCGGCGTATTTTCGGTAGCGGCTGAGAAAAACCCTGACCTGGACCTTGTATTTCTTCGCTTGAAGCCAGTCGAAGAACCCTTTGACGCCGGTCCAGCCGTCGCCGCCGTCGAGGATGAATCGCTGCTGGTCTTTCTTCAGCCGGCCGAACGGCACATCCGTCGGGATCCTGCGCTTGCGGGCCTCGCGCAGCATTTCGCGCATCATCCCTCGCGAGACGGGCTTCGTCCACGGTTCGATCGCTCCGTCCTCGAGCGATTTCGACGGGTCGGGCACGACCTTGTCCTCGTCGATCACGGCCAGGTCGCCGAAGCCGTGGCAGACGGGGCAGGCCCCTTGCGGGCTGTTGAACGAAAAAAGGTTGGGAAACGGGTCGTCGTAGGGAATCCGGCACGATTTACACTCGAGCTTATCGGAATACTCGAAAATTTGGCCGTCGCCGGTCGCGACCTTGACTCGGCCGCCGCCGTGTTTGAGCGCGGACTCGAGAGAATCCACCAGCCGCTCGCGGTCGTCGGGGTCGAGCGGAATGCGGTCCACGAAGATATCGAGGGTTTCGTCCTTTCCGAACCGGGCGCCGTTGACGTCCACGACCTCGCCGTCGCGGAGGATGCGGAAAAAACCGAGCTTCTTGAGCTGGGCCAGCCCCCGTTCCGGCGGCCAGGCGAACGAAATCGTGATCCGGGTCCCGGCCGGGAGCTTATAGAGGGATTCGACGACCCCGTCGACGGTATCCCGGGTTACCGGTTTCCCGCACCGGAGACAATGGACCGTCCCGATGCGGGCGAAGAGGACGCGCAGGTAATCGAACGCTTCGGTCACGGTGGCCACGGTCGAGCGGGGGTTCTTGGTCGCGGCTTTTTGCTGGATGGCGATGGCCGGAGTGATCCCCTCGATGAGGTCGGCGTCGGGCTTGTCCATCCGCTCGAGGAATTGGCGGGCGTACGCCGAGAGCGATTCGATGTAGCGGCGCTGCCCTTCGGCGTAGAGGGTGTCGAAGGCGAGCGAGGATTTCCCCGAGCCGCTGACGCCGGTGACCACGATGAGCTTATGGAGCGGGACGTCCAGGTCGATGTTTTTCAGGTTGTGGGTCCTGACGCCGCGTAAGATGATCTTGTCGTCCATGGCGGTTACAAACGGGCTCCCGTAAACAATTTATTATATCAGAAAATCAGGACGGAGTTGCCAAAATTTTAGCGGGCGGGGCCGGGAATAGAGCTATAATAGGACGGCCGATTCCGGAGGAAACGATGGGAAACGAGTTGAAGACCGACGTTGATGCGCTGGCGGGCCGGGTTATCGCCTGGCGGCGGAAGCTTCACCGGCATCCTGAGGTCGCGCACCGAGAGCGCTGGACATCGGCCTTTCTCCGCCGGCACTTCAAAACGCTGGGGATTCCCGCGCGGTCGATGGCCGGGACGGGATTGCGCGCCGTTCTCAAGGGCCGCCCGGGCGGGAAGACGGTCGCCCTCCGGACCGATATGGACGCGCTTCCGCTCAAGGAGGAAACAGGGACGCCGTCTTCGGACTGCATCTCTGGAAGGGATTGCCGACCGCCGTGGTCGGGCTCGTCAAAGGCCCGATGATGGCCCAGTCCGACAACTTCCGGATCACGGTCCGGGGCCGGGGCGGGCACGGCTCTATGCCTCAGGACGCGGTCGACGGAATGACATATCCCCATCATCATCCGGCCTTCAATTTCGATGAGCGGGCCCTCGCGCCCGCCGCTTTTCTGATGAGCGCGCTCGCCCTCGAGTTCCTGGCATGAATGTCCTCGTTATCCTAGCGATCGCTCTCGGGCTGGCCATGGACACGTTCGCCGTGGCCGTGGGGCTCAGCCTGGCCCGCGGCGGGCTCGGCCGCGGCGCGGCGTTTCGGCTGTCGTTCCACTTCGGTCTCTTCCAATTCCTGATGACCGTCTTGGGCTGGGCGGCGGGTAAAAGCGTGTCGGGTCTGTTCAAATCCTACGACCACTGGATCGCGGCCGGGCTGCTCGCGTTCGTCGGCGGAAAGATGATCGTCGAATCGTTCCACAAGGAAGAGCGGCTCGAGCGGAAGTCGGCCGACGCGACGCGCGGCCTTTCGCTTCTCCTGCTTTCGCTGGCGACGAGCTTGGACGCGCTGGCCGTCGGCCTGAGCTACGGGGCGCTGAACGTCGCCGTCCTTTTTCCCGCGGCGATCATCGGGGGCGTGGCGTTCGCCGTCACGGCCGGCGGGACGAAAGTCGGGCCGGTGCTTGGGAAGCTGGCGGGGCGATGGGCCGAAATCGGCGGCGGCGCGGTCCTGCTTCTAATCGGCGCCAAGATCTTAATCGAGCATCTGAGTTGACGCGTCCCGTCGCCGGATCTTAAACCCGGCATAAATTGCGAAGCCGGGCGCGCCGTATCCGAAAACCGGTTCGTAGCGGGCGTCGAGGATATTGTCCAAACGAACAAATAGGACCAAACGCGGATTGATGCTGAAATCGAGCGTCGCGTGGAGAAGCGTATAGTCCGGCAAAATAACGGCCCGCGGTACGAAGCCCGAAAAATCCATGTCCGGGCGCTTTCCCGAATAGATGGCTGAGACGCTGACGGTCCACTTTTTCGTAACGTCATAATCGAGACGGGCCAGGAACCGGTCCCGGGGCCGGCGAAGAAGGTCGGACCCGGTTTCGAGGTTCTTGGCCTCGAGCCGCGTATAGGACAGCCGGCCGCGCAGATATTCCGCGGCACGGACGTCTCCCGTGATTTCGATGCCGCGAGTCCGCGCCCGGCCGACATTGACGTAACCCCGGCCGAAATCGAAATCGATGAGGTTCCGGAAGTCGTTCCGGAAGTACGTCAGGCCGACCATAAGGGCGCCGTTCCAGAGATATTGTTCCACGCCGGCGTCCCATCCCGTGCTCTCTTCGGGCTGAAGGCGGGAATTCCCGATCGGGCCCCAGATCGTGTCGGGCGCATAAAGCTGATAAAGAGAGGGCGCTTTGAACCCTGTCCCAAGCGTTGCCTTAAAACGCGTCTGGGTCCCCTTGAGGAAGGCCGACGGCGCGACCCGGAAGGTCAAGGCCGTTCCGGCGCGGCTGTGGCGGTCGAAGCGAAGGCCCGCCGCGGCGAAGAACACGCCCGCGACCCTGACCTGGTCCTGGACATAAAGGCCCGCGAGGTCGGCCGTGCGGCCTGGAAACGGGCTCGCGTACGGTCCGAACGCAGAAAAGGACGTGTAGTCCGACTCGCCCTGCTCCCGGGCGAGGTCGGCGCCGAACGAGAGAGTGTGGGCGGGACTTAAGAAGAGGTTGTTCTGCCAGTCGATTTTGACGAGGTCGCTTTGAAAACGGCCTGTTTCGGCATCGAACGGATGGAGTTCGTCCGCCGGATTATCCAGGCGCCGGTCCGAGCGGAGATACGAAATTCCGAGCTTCTGCTCCCAGCGATTTCCGGCGAACAAGCCGCGGACTTGGCTCCGCAAGAACACGGAGGAATACCTCTGAACGCTGTTCGGGTCGTCGCCGCCGGGCCCGCCGAAGTTGTCGAGTTCGGTCCTCGCCGTCGTCGCCCGGACGATGAGGTCGGCCTCGAAACCGCTCCGGAACGATGCGCCGACTCGCCCGGCGAGGCTCCAGTTCCGATAGCCGTCCTTTTCCGAGTTCCCGGAATAAGCGGACGATGCGGCCGAGACGCCTTCCGCGGAATATTGAGACAATCCGAGCGAGAAATGCAGGGCGCCCGACGACCCGCCGAATTCGAGCCGGGTGGCGCCCGTCTTGAACGAACCGGCCTGGGCTATGAGCGAAAAACGGGGCGGCCCTTGTCCCTTGCTCGTCAAGATGTTCATGACGCCCGCGAGCGCGTCCGAACCGTAGAGCGTGCTTTGAGGACCGCGCAAGATTTCGATCTGCTCGATACCGGCGAGGGTCAAATGGGCGAAGTCGAACGACCGGGACGGGTTCATCGGGTCATTGACTTCGACGCCGTCGACCAGGACGAGAAGATGCTCGGAATTGGCCCCGCGGACGAACACGGACGCGGCGGACCCCGGACCGCCGTTCTGAAGGATGTCCAGGCCCGCGACGTCGCGCAAGACGTCAAAAACCGACGTCCGGTCCGCGCGCTCCAGGTCCTGTCGAGTGACCACGGTCACCGAGCTCGCCACTTCACGGGCCGGCGTCGCGACCCGGGTCGCGGTGACGACGATTTCGTGGCGGAGCGGCGGAGTTTGACCTGTCTTCTCCTGGTTTTGAGCGATGGCGACGAGGACGACGGCGAACAGGGGTGCGGCTAGGAAAAATGTCCGGTTCAGCATGGTCCTGCAACCTCCCGGCTCGGAACCCCCGCTTTTCGAGCAAAAAAAATCACCCGGTCTTCCCCACGAAGACGGGCCGACGGGGCTTAAAGAAGGTCTCCTGGCTTTCGGATCATCCTCCTCCCGGGCCTTCCCATCCTAACACGAAACGTGTTAGGACGGTGGCGTCGTCCGGGATTCGTCCCCGATGACAGTAGCGGGGGCTGCGTCCGATTTTCACGGACTTCCCTTGCGTTTAAACCCGAAGACGTTTTTATAGTCCTTTGCTCTTCCGTTGTCAACAGGAAGCGCGTCAAAAAAAAAGCCGCCCTCTCTGGTGCGGAGAGGGCGGCTCATCGAAGGGAATGGATTAAGGGAGATAGACGAAATCTATCGTAAACTCCCAAGGAAGAGGAGGGGAAAAAAGGAGGTGCTTATATATGAGCATTGTGCCGTGCCTTGCTGCTTGATTCATCTTTCTCATCTCATTTATGTATACGGACGATCTCAAGAAAAAGTTTCAAAAAAAGTGAAGCCGGAAGAACGAGAGAAAAACGCTCGGCGGCGGGAGATGAAGAATGATGGCTAAATATAGAATAATCAACAACTTAATAGATTTTTAGCTCCCCCTCTTCAAAACTTTCTTATATTATACCATGACTTTCACCTTAAATGCAACAGATTTTTAATTATTTCCTGAAAATTCTTTTTTATCCGTTTTGGGGGCGGGAATATTGCTGAAAAAGGCGTCTTTTTTCCTTTTTTCCGGAGGACGCGTGGAAAAAAGGGCCGTAAAATCCGTCTCGTACCCGGATTTGTGGGTCATCCAGGCTAAAAAGCCCTTCTGGCGGTCAAAAATAGGCTCCGAATCCCGGCGAGGTCAGGGCCCGATGAGCGGGCTCACCACAATCCAACGAGGCTTGCGCCCAAAGGTACGTCAATGCCCTTGGACCGCAAGAACTCCTCCACCGCTAACAAGAACTCGAGCAAATATTCGCGCGTCGTCGCTTTGCCCAGGTGTCCAACGCGAAAAATCCTGCCGGACAGCTCTTCGATCCCGCCGCCGATAAAGAGCCTGCGCTCACTGGCCAGCCATTGGATCAAATCGGCGGCCGTGAACTCATTTCGCGGCTTGGCCGCCGTAGCCGTGGTTGCGGCAAATTCGTCCGGCACGAACATTTCAAAACCCAGGTTGCGCAGCCCTGACCGGACGGCCCGGCAGGCGCGCCCGTGCTTGGCCTGATGCGCCGCTAAACCGACCTCTGAAATTTTGAGCAGGCTGGTGCGCAAAGCCAGGATGAGATTGGTCGGCATCGTCACGGGGGCCGGATGCCACGCGCCCCAGTGTTCGGCGTACCAGCGCCACGTCCTGAGGTCAAGATACCAGCCGTGATTCGTCCGAGCGCGCTGGTTCACGATGCCCCAGGCGCGCTCGCCCACGCTAATGAGCGCCAAGCCGGGGGGCGCCTCCAGGCACTTGTTCGAGGCCGTTACACACACGTCGATCCCCCAAGCATCCACCGGCAGCTCCACGCCGCCCAGCGACGAGACGGCATCCACGACCAACACCCGGCCCGCTTCGCGCGTCCTCGCGGCCAGCTCCTGAAGCGGATTCATCACCGTCGTCGTTGTTTCGTGGTGAACGAGCGCCACAATCTGGGCGTCGGGATGCGCGGCCAGCTTCGCGCCCAAATCGCCCGGATCGAGCGGCTGCCCCGCCGGAGCCGAAACGTGCACGACGTCCAGGCCGCCGCATTCGGCAATATAAGCCAGGCGCTCGCCGAAGTAGCCGTTGTGGCCGACGATCACCTTTTCACCAGCGGCGGCCAGGCTGCCCAGCGCCATATCGAGCGCGGCCGAGCCCGGGCCGGGGACGATAAACAGGTCGCTCCGGGTCTGGAAGATGTGTTTGAGCAGGCCCAGAGTCTCGTTGTAGACCTCGAGCCATTCGGCGCCATGCGAACGCTGGACGGGCTGCCGCATAGCGTTGAGCACGTCTTCGTCGACGTCGCACGGGCCCGGGATGAAGAGTTTGAAGGGTCGAGTCATAGCGGCCTCACGGGACTGGGCAAAAGCTTCGACGAAAAACGAATTCGGTCAATCTTTTTCGCTTAGAAAGTATCCGAGTTGACGAGTCCTGTCAATAGAACGAGAACGCGAAACGCGGAAGAGAAGAATCTCCAGTGACGCTACAATTCGAAAGCCTGTTTTGTTCCGGGGCGGTCCCTTTCGCCCTTATTCAGGTCTTTGATCTCTTCGGCTTGAACAGCCCGGCCGGGTCGGCGCCGAGCAGGCCCGCCTTGACCAGGTCGGGGTCGGCGATTTGGAGGTCGCGGACCTGGGCCCGGGTCATGACCCTGTAATGCCGGGCGCCGTTGAGCGCGTCGCCGATGAACCCCAAATCCTTCTCGGTCGTCATCCAGTCGTCCTTGTCGAACCGCGACACGTCGAACGGCGCCGAGTATTCGCGCAGCGTCTTTTCTCCGGTCGAGTTGAAGAACACGTCGATGTAGGACATCATGAGCTCGCGGACCGATCGATAGACCGGTTCGCGGAAGCGAAGGACGGTGAAATTCGATTTCGCGACGCAGCCCCAGGCGCCGTTCTGCCGGAACACGGCCAGGACGTGGTCGTCGTCGTTGCGCGCGGTCATATCCACGAGGAGCGGGGGGTGGCCGAGTTGGCGTAATGCCGCGGCGGCCAAGAGCGCGCCCTCGAAGCAGTTGGCCCGTCCTTCGCGGATGATGACGCGCGGCGAGACCGTCCCCAGGACGGGGTCGTACGCGACGGAGTTGAGATAGACTTGAATCTTCGTCGGCGTTTCGAGCCGGCGAAAAAGGGCGAGTTCCTTCGGCGTCCAGGTCACGTTCGCCCCATTCCGCTATTTCCTGGGCAGGCCGGGTTTTTGGAAGAATTCCGCGGCCGGCGCGATCCGGATGTTCTCCGCCTTGGCGGCTAGGGCAAAGTCCTGGATGAGCGCATCTTCGTCGAGAACCTCTTTGGGCATGTTAGGGTTGGCGTACTTGATGGGTGACGGCGCGTTGGCGACAAGGGCCTCCCGGAGGGCTGCCGCATCCTGGCTTATGACGGCGATGCAGACGGTCTCGAAGTTCATATACTTTTTGACCGCCCGGTTCACGTCCTCGCGCGTGAGCTTGGGAAGAACGTTCTGGGCGTCGGCCAAAAAATCCTCGTATCCGTAGTAGCGGGAATCCATCCGCCATCCCAGCCGTTCGCTCAATGTCTGGGCGTAGAGCTTGGTGTAGTTCAGAAGGTACGTCCGGACGAGTTCGAACCGCTCCTGGGAGAGGCCGTCTTCGACAAGGTTCTTCAGCTCCCGGAGCGTCTGGCGGATGACGAAGCGACGGTTGGCGTTCGTGAGCGGCCGGATCCAGATCGAGAAGTATTGCTGAGGGCGGTCATGGGACGGCGCGGGGAACTTGTCCCGGCCCTGGATGAAATGCTCGATGTAGGCATAGTCTCCGTAGTTCTGGCCGCGCTCCTCCCGGATTTTCTGAAAGAGGAGAGAAACCTTTTGCCGGTGCTCCCCGAAATGCGAGCCCGCGACCCAGAGCGCGAAGAAATCTTTATCGGCCTTGGTGATGGAGACCGGAAAGCCCATCGAGATCGCCGTTGCCGGGGTCGTTTTCTCGGCGATTATGAATTCGAGCCCTTGCGGTTTGTGGGCCGGAAGGAGCTTCAGCTTCGGCGTGAACCCTTCGGGCAGTTTCCGGAAGTCGGCCAGGACTTTCTCGGGAAAATCGGCCGGATAGCCGCCGGCCAGCCCGAGGACGATGTTGCCCTGGACGAAATGCTCCTGATAAAATCCCCGGACGTTGTTCAGCGTCAGGGTTTTAACGGTTTCGAACGACCCGGCCTCGGTGTGACCGTAGGGATGTCCTTCGTAGAGCATCAGGTTCAGGATCTCCTTGCCGAACTGCTCGTCCATGTTGTTGACGAGCGTCTTCTCGAGGAAATTAAGCTGATTCGTTTTGAGGCGGGTGAAGTCGTCCTCGCGAAATCCCGGGTCGAGGAGCATGTCCCGGAAGATCGCGTAGAACGCGTCCAGGTTGTCTCGGTGGATCGTCGCCGCGAACACCGCCATTTCTTTGTCCAGGCTGACCGAAACGCCGGCCGCCATGGGGTAGAACGTCCGGGTGATTTCGTCGAGCGACATCGTCCGCGTTCCGCCGTTGGCGAGGAAGTTCCAGGCCAGTTGGCAGAGGCCGTCTTTGCCCGACGGGTCGTTGGCCGAACCGACTTTGACCACGACGCGAAAGGCCACGAGCGGATTGTCGGGAAGCGGCAGGAGCTCGGACGTGAGATTGCCCGGCTGGACCCGGGCGCACGACGAGGCGAGCGCCGCCGCGCCGATGAGAATGATGCCTAAAACTTGGAGTTTCATGGGGCCTCTCATTTCGCCGCTCCGCTGGTCAACGTGACCGTGGTCGAGTTGGCCGGCTGGAAATATTTCCGGGCCGCGCCCAGGATGTCGGAGGGCGTGACTTTGTCGTAGAGGTCGAAGAGCTTGTTCAGCGTTCCGGGATCGCCGGTCAGGTTGATATAGAAGGCGAGCGTCCCGGCGACGCCGTCCGTGGTCCCGAGGGCATTGGCCATCGCGTATTTCATATTGGATTTAATGTCGGCGAGTTTTCGGGCGGCGACGGGCTCTTTTTGGAGACGGCTCAGTTCCTTGAGGACCTCGCCTTCGACATACGGGAGGTCGGCGTCGTCCTTGACGACGGCGTTGAAAACGAGGAGATACGGGTCGCGCGTGTCGTCGAAACCCGCGGAGAGCGAGAGGCATTTTTGCTCTTTATTGACCAGCCGCTGGACGAGGGGCGAGGACGGAGAGAAGGCGACCTCGGCCAGGAGGTCGAGCGCCGCTTTGCCGAGGGCGGTATCGGAATAAGCCGGGCCGTGGAAGCCGATGGCCAGGCGGCCGAGCGTTTTCGACGGCCACGCATAGTGGGCCCGTTTCGGCTCCTTTTGGGGCGGCTCGAGGGGGGTCCGGAGCTCAAAACCGGCTTTTTCCCAGCCGCTGTAATATTTCTTCACGAGGGCCATGAGCTGGCCGTGGTCGAAGTCTCCGGCGACAAGAAGGATCGTGTTGTCCGGCGCGTAGAAC
>JBGOYP010000014.1:0-19079 GCA_041479785.1 Candidatus Aminicenantia bacterium
AAGGCCGACTCGGCGCGTCAGTATTTCTGCCAGTCGGGCTTGTTGTCGTAAACCCAGCGGTAGTAAAACGCGCGCTGAAGATCGGACGCCGCGTCCTCGTCGACGAGGACGATGGCGCGGCGCTTTAGTATTTCTGCCAGTCGGGCTTGTTGTCGTAGACCCAACGGTAGTAAAACGCGCGCTGAAGATCGGACGCCGCGTCCTCGTCGACGAGGACGATGGCGTGCGGATGCATCTGGAGAATCGAGGCCGGCACCATCGCGGTGACCGGCCCCTCGACGGCCTGGGCGATGGCGCGGGCTTTCTTTTTTCCGAAGGCCAGGAGAAGACACATCCGGCAGTCCATGATCGTCCCCAGGCCCATCGTGATGACATGGTGAGGGACTTTATCCTCGCCGCCAAAAAAGCCGGCGTTGTCCTTCCGGGTTTGGACGGTCAAGGTTTTGATGCGCGTGCGTGAGGCCAGTGACGACGACGGCTCGTTGAAGCCGATATGGCCGTCCGACCCAATCCCGAGGACCTGGATGTCGATCCCCCCGGCAGCCAGGATCTTCTCTTCATAAGCCAGGCAGCTCGCCGGGATATCCCGGGCAAGCCCGTCCGGGATGTGGGTCCGGTGTTTGTCGATGTTGATTTTGCCGAAGAGGTTATCCTGCATGTAGCTGTGGTACGAGGCCGGGTGGGCCGGGTCGAGCCCGACGTATTCGTCTAAGTTAAAAGCCGTGACCCGGCTGAAGTCCAGGCCCTCATTCCGGTGCATTTTAATCAAGAATTGGTAAAGGGGAAGGGGAGTCAGGCCGGTGGCGAAGCCCAGGACGCTCTCGGGCTTTTGTCGAACTTGGCGGGCGATGATCCGGGCCGCGATATAGTTGGCCGAGAGGCTGTCGGACTGAAGGATGATTTCCATGAGTCTATTATATCAAAATTTGACGGGTTTCAGGCGCGGCGCCAGGACATGGATGATGCCCAAGGCCACGAGATAGGCCGAACCCGCATAAATGAAGAGAGCGTAATAGCTTCCCGTCCATTCGAGGATATTTCCGGCCGCGGCCGAAAACAGGATCCCGCCCACGGCCCCGGCCATTCCGCCCAGCCCCGTGACCGAGCCCACCGCTTGTTTTGGAAACATGTCCGAGGCGAAGGTGAAGATATTGGCCGACCACGCCGGGTGGGCCGCGGCCGCGAGCCCGATGAGGAGCACCGCGGTCCAAAGGCCCGAGGCTCCCGTGGCCGTCACGATCGGGACGACGGCCAGGGCGCTGATGAGCATGACGGACTTGCGGCTGCGGTTCACCGACCGGCCTTTCTTCAAGAACGCCGACGACATCCAGCCGCCGCCGACGCTGCCGACGTCGGCGAAAAGATAGACCACGATCAGGGGCGGTCCCAGCGCGGTGAGCGACAGCCCGAATTTCGAGTGAAGGAATTTGGGCAGCCAGTAAATATAGAACCACCACACGGGGTCCGTCAGGAATTTGCCGAGGACGATCGCCCAGGTTTGCTTATAGCGAAGAAGACGGCGCCAGGAAATTTTATCCGGCGCGGGTTCGACCGGGTCGCTCAGGATGTGGGCGAGCTCGGCGGGGCGCAGGCCTTTTTTTCGCTCCGGGACCTCGTACAGCGCGAACCAGAAAATGAGCCAGGTGAACCCGATCGCCCCCGTGGCGATGAACGCCGCCGGCCAGCCGAACTTGACCATGAGCCAGGGGACGACGGCCGGGGCGATAACCGCGCCGACGTTGCTGCCCGCGTTGAAAATGCCCGTGGCCAGGGCCCGCTCCCGGCGGGGAAACCATTCGGCCACCGTCTTGATGGCCGTCGGGAAGTTGCCCGATTCGCCGAGCCCGAGAGCGAACCGGGCCGCCCCGAAACCGACCACGGAGCGGGCCGCGGCATGGGCCATCGCCGCGAAACTCCAGATAACGAGGGCCACGGCGTAGCCGATGCGGGTGCCGAATTTGTCGATGAACCGGCCGAAGAGCGCGATCCCCACGGCGTAGGCCGCCTGGAAGGCGGTGACGATGTAGCCGTACTGGCTTTCGCTCCAGCCGATGATTTTCTGGAGATGGGGGGCGAGGATGCCGAGGACCTGACGGTCGATGTAGTTGATCGTGGTCGCGGCGAAGAGGAGGGCGCACACCGTCCAGCGGAAACGGCCGCGTTTGCCGGGGTCCGGAACAGCGGTTGGCGTCATTGGGCGGCTCCAACTCATCATACCCATCGGCTCCCGATTTACAAGTTTTGACATCTTTTTTAGGCTATGCTATGGATGAGAGGAGACTATCGATTTGAAGCGCCGGACCTCGGTTTTTTTTATAATCGCCGCCGCGACGGTCTGGGCGTGTTCCTCCACCTGCCGGAAACCGGCGTCGCCGGCGTCACCCAAAGAGAAGACATTGACCTTGGCCGTCATCCCGATGGGAACGACGCACGAATTCTGGAAGGCTATCCACGCCGGCGCCTTGACGGCCGCCCGCGAGCTCGGCGTCACGATCATCTGGAAAGGTCCGCTCAAGGAGGACGACCGCAACGAGCAGGTCCAGATCGTCGAGACGCTCGCCAACGCGGGCGTGGACGCGATCGTCCTGACGCCGATGGACGACAAGGCGCTCGTCCGGCCGGTGGTCGAGGCCAAGGAGATGGGCATTCCGACCGTGATCTACAACTCGGCGCTGGCCGGCGACCACCACGTCGCCTACGTCTCGACGGACAACGACAAGGGCGGAGTCCTGGCCGCCGACCATATCGGTTCCCTTCTCAAAGGCCGCGGCAAAGTCATTCTCATCCGCGTCCTGGCCAGCGTCGAAGGGAGCACGAAACGCGAGGACGGCTTTCTCGCCACGATCCGGTCGAAATTCCCCGATATCCGGGTCCTGTCCGACAACCAGTATGCCGGCGTCACGACCGAAACGGCCTACCAGACCGCCGAAAACCTCATTAACCGCTATCCCGACGTCGACGCCGTCTTTACGCCCAACGAGTCCTCGACCTTCGGCTGTCTTCGCGCTCTCGAGGACCACGGCCTGGCCGGGAAGGTCATCCAGGTCGGTTTCGATTCGTCGAAGAAACTTATCGAGGCCCTGGAGAAAAAAGAGCTGCGTGGCTTGGTCCTACAGGACCCGTTCGGCATGGGATACCGCAGCGTCAAGACGGCCGTCGCCCATTTGCGCGGCGAGGCTTATGAGAAGAACGTCGACACGGGCGTCTTCCTGGCTACGCCCGAGAACATGAATCAACCGGCGATCAGGAAGCTTCTTTCGCCCGATTTGTCGATTTTGGACGAATAATCCGCTTTCGGCAAATTCACGCGCTCGTTCTCACCTCGCGAACGACCGTGCGGGCGATATCGCCCAGGAAGGTCGTCTCCGTGCCGACGCAGATGAGCGCGTCCCCGGCCTTCGCCGCTTTTTTCGCCGCGTCGGCGCTCCGGACAAAAAAGCCGCACGGGATTTTATGCGCCGCGCAACCGGCCCGGACCTTTCGGATGGCGTCCCGGACGGATGGATGGGAAATCCGGCCCGGCCGTTTCAGGCTCGCGGAGAGGTCATACGGACCGATGAACACGGCGTCGATGCCGGCCACCGCCAGGATGTCCTCGATGTTTCGCGCGGCCTCGATATGTTCGGCCTGGGCGACGAGGACGATTCGACCGTTGTCGGTTTCGATGCTGTCCTGGAGGCGTCCGCCGAAACCCTGGGCCCGGGCGATTCCGACGCTCCGCGCTCCCCGCGGCGGATATTTGGCGGCCCGGACGCAGGCCTCGGCCTCATCGGCCCGGTTGATGTGGGGGAAAATCAGCCCCGCCGCGCCCGTATCGAGGGCTTTGGCGATCATGTTGGGCTCGTTCTGGGAAACGCGGAC
Source organism: Candidatus Aminicenantia bacterium (assembly GCA_041479785.1). GTDB lineage: Bacteria > Acidobacteriota > Aminicenantia > Aminicenantales > UBA4085 > JBGOYP01. Next base: position 3,862 of record JBGOYP010000014.1, read on the forward strand.
GAGGCACGGACAGCGGCCGGCCACGGCCTGGACCATCCGTTGAACATCGGCAAATCCTAGGAGGCCGTGTTCCATATCAAGTAAAAGCCAGTCGAAGCCGGCGTCGGCCGCGATTTCGGCGATCTCGGGCGAGGGGAGGGACAACAGGATCCCGAACAGCGGCTTGCGCTCGCGTAGCCGGGTTTTGAAATTTTTGATCATGGCGGACCTCGATCGCCCGCATTGTGTCCCAATCGACCCGCAAAGTCCAGAGCGCATTCCCCGGACTGCGGTTTGCGCGGCCCGGGGGTCTATGGTATAAAAAACGCCAAGGTCACGAGATGGCGGATATCGCGAAAGGCGTACGTTCGTTCACCCTCGGCACCGCCATCAGCCGCGTTATGGGCCTCGGCCGGGAACTCGTCTTCGCTTCTCTCTTCGCGGCGAGCGGCTCGATGGACGCCTTCAACGCCGCGTTCCGCATTCCCAACCTCCTCCGCGACCTCTTCGCCGAGAACGCGCTCTCCGCGGCGTTCGTCCCGGTCCTCGTCCGGCAAAAGGAGAAAGGCCGCGAAGCCGAGAACCGGTTCGCGTCCAACATCCTCAACACCATCCTCCTTGTCGTAAGCATCATCACGGTTGCCGGAATTTTCTGTTAGCCCTGGCTGGCCCGGTTCATCGCCCCGGGGTTCAAGGCCATTCCGGGAAAGCTCGCTCTGACCGGGACATTGACGTCCATCATGTTTCCGTTCCTGCTCTTCATCGCTCTGGCCGCCTGGACGATGAGCTTTCTCAACACCGAAGGGTCGTTCTTCGTGCCGTCGCTCGCGCCGTCATTTTTCAACATTTTTTCGATCGTCGCGCCGCTCGTGCTTTTCTCGTTTTATACGAAGCGAGGCGGCAACCCCATTTTCGGCGCGGCCATCGGCGTGACCGTCGGCGGGCTGATGCAACTGGCCGTCCAGGTCCCGAGCGTCCGGCGCCGCGGATTCCGCTACCGTCCCTACCTGAGCTTCCGGGACCCTGAGTTCCGGAACGTCATGGCGCTGTTCCTCCCCGTGGCGATCGGTTTGTCGGGGTCGAGGATCAACGTCTTCGTCAACACGATGCTCGTGACCTCGCTTCCGGAAGGCAGCCTCTCCTGGCTCAGTTACGCGTACCGGATCATGCATTTGCCGCTGGGCCTGTTCGGCATGGCCGTCATGGCCGTGGCCCTCCCGTCCTTTTCCCGGCTCGTCGCCGAACGCCGGACGGACGACCTGCGGCGCACGCTCAACGACTCCTTGAAAATGGTCCTGTTTCTGACCGTGCCGACATCGGTCCTGATCGCCGTCCTGGCCCATCCTCTGACGAGCGTCATTTACGAACGCCGCCGGTTTACGGCGCGCGATACGGCGGCGACGGCCGCCGTCCTGGCGCTGTATATGTTGGGCGTGCCGTTCATTTCGGCGCTCCGCAATATCGCCGGGGTCTTCTACGCCCATAAGGACGCCAAAGCTCCGCTTATCGCGAGCTTCGTCGGCGTCGTGCTGAACATCGTTCTCAACCTGACCCTCATGGGGCCGCTGGGATTGCGGGCGTTTCCACTCTCGGCATCGATCGCGGCTTTCGTCAACGTCCTTATTCTCTATCTCTGGCTGCCCAAGAAGGTCGGAGCTCTGGACAATAAACCCCTTCTGAAATACTTTGGCCTGCTCCTCATCGCTTCACTTCTCGGCGGGGCGGCGGCCTGGGGCCTCTTCCGCGGCGTGAGCGCCGTCGCCGGTTCGTCTTTCTTTGCCAAGCTGGTCGGCGTCCTCGTCTGCGGCCTGGCCGGATTTCTCGTCTTTTACGGAGCGAGCCGCGCCACGGGACTTCATGAAGTCCGGGCGTATCTGAAGCGGTTCGTAAAAATCTGAATTAGAGCGCGGGAACGAGTTTCGGGTCGAACGAGACCGAGACCCAGCCGTTGATCCCTCCCTCCGGGTTGACCCGGAGAACGGCGCTCAAGTCCTGGCTCGTCGTGTTTTGGAATAGGACTTAAAAAAGACTTGACAAAACCGCCTAGATGTCGTATTTACCTAATTGGATACGCAATATATAGTATATTTCAAGCTTTAATTATCGGCTCCGACTAAATTAAAGGAGGGCCGGGAGAAGAAACATAACGTTTCATTCTCCCTTTATCAACCGGTTACGCCTTGGATGAGGCCCTCCCTTTATTTCTTTTCTTTCGGAACGCGCTTCATCATGTCAAAGAACTTTTCGATTGTCAATCATCTTTAAGGGTCAGACGCGGGGCGTTTTTTTGGATTTTTTTCACCTCTCAAGAGGAGAGACGGTGATCTCTTCTCCTCGTTCTCACCGCGGATTTTTTGCCCCGTCTTGAAAAAGAACGGGCGTCGTCTATAGAATGGAGACATCCGGCGACGCGAGGCGTTAATCCTGAGCGCTTTTCGCGTAAGGAGGACTCATGCCGTTCGTGAAAAAGCAGAAACCCGGCGTTCCGACGCTCGGCGTGTTCGTTCCCTGCGACCCGCGGATCGACACGAACTCCCGGACGCGCGCCTTCAATATCGGGCTGATGACGGCTAAGCTGCTTACGGTCCGGCTTCGGCTTCCCGACGGCTCTCCGCCCAACATTTTTTATTGTTCCAAACTTGTCGACGGAGAACGGACGGCGGACGAGGGCGCGCGGGAGCTCAAAGCGGCCGTCGTGGACGCCTTGGTCATCGTTCCCGATACATGGTTCTTCCCGGGAAAAACGGCCATGGCCTTGACCGCGCATTTTCCGGCGGCCATGCCCATCGCCTGCCTGGGCGGCAATAACGCGCCCAAACCCGGCGTCGTCGGCATTGACGCCCTGGTCGGAGCTTACGCCCAGACAGGACGCCTTTGTCCGATGGTCATCGGCACGATGCCCGAAACGGGCCTGACCCCGGAGTTTGACGACGCGACCCGGGAAGAGGTCGTCGACCTCGCCTCGGCCGTCCTGACCGTGGTCGCGCTCCGCGGCCGGCGCTACCTCTCGGTCGACACGGACTCCATGCAGATGGAAACGGCCCTCAATCACGTTCACGCCGCCCGCCGTTTCCTGGGCCTCGAATCGACGCGCGAATCGATGAAGCTCTTCGCCGATATGCTGCGGAAAAAAGGCGGGTATGACCCCGAGGAGCTCCAGGCCTTGCGGGATTGGGTCCTCAACGTCAAGTTCAAAGGCCGGGTCTTCGCCAATACCGAAGAGATCCTGGATCGAAAGTTGCCGGTTTACACCGGCGCGGTCAAGCCGCCCCGGTTGACGGCCGCGGACCTCAGGATGCTGGACGACGGCCTGGCGCTCTATCTCATCCTCCGGAATTACATGCGCGACGTCGGCGCGGTCGGCGGAGGGTGGACGAACCAGCTCGCCTGGGGCTCCGACCGCCGCGGGTTGCCGCTCACCACGGCCGACATTGCCGAGTCATTGTTCAATTCACGCGAAGACCATACCGGACGGAAAACGGTCGTTCCGTTCGCTACGGAAAACGACATCCAAGGGCTGTTGACCATGCTCGCGTATTCCTATCTCGCGGAAGGCGGGCCGACGCTTTTCATGGATTTTCGCAAGGTTTACGAGCCTTGGGAGATCAAGCGCTTCCTGCGCGAGCTCGGGATCGACCCGCGGGCGCATGCCGACGAACCTTGGATGCGGAACGGATTCATCGACGGCAACAATTCGGGAAGCGCTTCGCTGGACTACGCGGATTCGGCCTTTCTCTTCAAGGCGGTCGAGCATTATTTTCCCGGTGGGGGTTTTTCGGTCGGATTCGTTTCGCCGAAAGGTCTCCGGGGCATGGCCGGGCGCCTGGCCTATTCCGACCTCTCCGGCCTGTTCACGATGGTCCAGGGCGAAGCCGAATCGCAAAACCTGCCGCCGTCCTTGACCGAGCGCGTCTGTCACGCCTCGGATTATTCCTGGCCGCACACGTTCCTGACGTTCGATGACGTCGCCGGGAGCACGGCCAAAGTCGGGATGCCGGCGAACCATCTGCACATGGCGCTCGGCCTCCCCCGCCGCCGCTGGCAGCATTTTTCCGACTATACGCTCATCCTGAATTACCGTTGGGAGAACGCGCCGGAGTTCGTCGAAGGCCGGGACCGGCCCCAGCCCATGCTGTGGCGCTTGAACGGAGGCGAGACGACGGCCAAGTTGATGCTGGCGGCCCGGCGTTAGAACAGCGCCAGGAGGTCCGTCGGATTCTCGATCAGGAGGTTCGCCCCGTTCGAGGTGAGCTCTTCGGCCGTCCGGAATCCCCAGAGCGCGCCCACCGCGAACATACCCGCGGCCGTCGCCGTCTGCATGTCGGTATTGGTATCGCCCAGATAGACAATCACACCGGGGGCGAGGCCCATGCGGCGGGCGATATCCAGAGCTGATCGAGGGTCGGGCTTCACGGGGATCCCATCGCGCGCCCCAAATATGATTTCGAACCTCCATCCGGAAAAATAGAGGCTCATCACCGCGGCCGTCGCCTCGTGCGGTTTGTTCGACAGAACGGCCATGCGAACGCCTCGCCCGGTCAGCCCGTCGAGGAGCTCCGGGATGCCTTCGTAAGGCCTGGTTTTGTGGTCGCAGCGGGCCCGGTATTCATCGCGCATGAGGACCTTGAGCCGCGCGGCCGCCGCGGCGTCGTCACGCGCTCGAGCGGGGAGGGCGCGCCGGACGTAGGTGTCCAGGCCGTCGCCCACGAGCTTCTTGCATTCCTCGACGCTGCGAAGGGGAAATCCCATTTTGGCCAGAGCGGCATTCATCGCCTCGGTCAAATCCTCGATCGTATCGAGAAGCGTCCCGTCGAGGTCGAAGATCACGGCTTTGAAGGTCATGGCCAGCATTGTATCCAAGCGCGTCCTTCTGTCAAATTGACATAAAATTTGCTCCTATGATAAAGTCCTTCTGTCGAACAGGACGATCATCCCGGACGAAAGGATGGAATAATGTTGACGATCAAGAAAATCGTGTGCCCTACGGATTTCAGCGCGCCGTCCCTTAAAGGCGTGGATTACTCCGTCGAGCTGGTTAAGCTCTTCCAGGCCGAGCTCGTCGTCGCCCATGTGCTTCACGACCTCCCTCCCAGGCCCAACGACCCGAACATCTCGTTTGAAGTTCCGGAGTATGAAAGGATCCTCCACAAGGAATTCGCCGACAAATTAGACGAGCTCGTCAAGACCCGGATTCCGAAAACGATCAAAGCCCTGGCCGTTCTTGGGCACGGGAACGCGGCCAAGGAGATCGTGAGGATCGCCGGCGAAACGAAAGCGGACTTGATCGTCATCGCCGCCCAGGGCCATACCGCCTGGCACAACCTGGTCATGGGCTCGGTCGCCGAGAAGGTCGTCCGGCACGCGACGTGTCCGGTGTTCGTCGTCCGCTGAGGCCGCGCGGCGCGATCCTTCCAAGCTATTGCCTATCCGGCGCCGTAAGACGTTGACTTAAGGCGGATCCGAGTCTATCATTCTAATGCCTGGGCGGGACCAGGCTACGATGATGATTTGGATATGGGCGATGGCTCTGGTTTTGGCTGCGGGCGCGCTCCCGGCCCAAGGCCCGCCGGTCCGCCAGACGGCTCTTCCCGTCGAACTCTTAGGCGTCATCGTAAACGCCAAGGCGCCCGGACGTTCCGTATGTCTTGTCCGGATCGCGTCGGCATCGAAGAGTGTTGAAATCGCGCGACCCGGAGAAACCCTCTTCCATATTGCCGAAGTCCAGTCGGTCCTGGCCGAGGGGGTCGTCCTGCGGAATCTCGCGACCCAGGACCTCGAAACCCTTCCTTTTTGGAAGACCAGCCAAAACCCACCACCGCCCCCCGCCTCGTCTCCCCGTGTGACGCTATCCCGGCCCCAAGAGCAGGCCCGCGACGTCCCCAAGGACCTCGTCGATCACTACAAAACCAATCTCAAGGAATTGATGGACGCGGCTTCGGCGGCGCCGCATTTTAAAGAGGATACCGGAGGACGGTCGATCGACGGTTTCGAAGTCAGCCATATCCGTAAAGCGGGGATCGTGGACCGCCTGGGCTTCCAGGACGGAGACATTATTCTCGAAGTGAACGGAACGAAGCTCGACAGCCTCGACAAAGTCCTGATGGTTTATCGGCAATCGCAGAACCTCTCGCGCGTCGAGCTCGTCGTTTTGCGCGGCGGCCGGCGCGTGACCTTGACGTTTCAGCAGAAATGAGCCGCCGGACGATATCGCCGCTCCGGCTTTTGTGCTAGAATAATCGGTCTTACGGACCTTCCGCGGACCATGACCGAAAACCCTGTCTTGAACAGCTGGCCGGCAGAGCGGGAAAAGAAAGCCGCGGCCGCCAATTCGGTCGTCGCCGCGGTTTTCCTCACGGCGTTCAAGCTCGTCGTCGGCTTGATCACGGGAAGCCTCGGCATCCTTGCCGAGGCCGCCCATTCCCTTCTCGACCTCGTCGCCGCGGTCATCACCTTCTTTGCTGTCCGCGTCTCCGGCAAACCCGCCGACCGCGACCATCCCTACGGCCACGGTAAAGTCGAAAATTTTTCGGCGCTCGTCGAAACCGTCCTGCTGTTTGTGACTTGCGCCTGGATCATTTATGAGGCTTTCCATCGCCTCTTCGTTCGGACCATCGAAATCGACCCGAGCCTCTGGGCGTTTCTCGTCATGGCCTTCTCGGTCGGCGTCGATGTCAGCCGGTCCCGGATGCTGTTCCGCGTCGCCCGCAAGCATCACAGCCAGGCGCTCGAGGCGGACGCGCTTCATTTTTCGACGGACGTCTGGAGTTCGCTGGTCGTCATTTTCGGCCTCGGCCTCGTTTGGCTAGGGAAGAACGTCTTCCGTGAGCGGGCCGCTCTCCTGGGTCATGCCGACGCCGTCGCGGCCTTGGGCGTGGCGTTGATCGTGCTCTTCGTCAGCTACAAGCTCGGGAAGCGGACGATCGACGTCCTTCTCGACCGGGCTCCCGAAGGGATGACCCCGGCCATCACCGAAGCCGCGGCCGGCACCGAGGGCGTTCTTCGGGTCGGCCAAGTCCGCGTCCGGCGGTCCGGGGCGAGCGTTTTCGTCGACCTGACCGTCGACGTGGACCGCAACCTCTCCTTCGAACGGACACATCGCATCGCGGAGTCCGTCGAGGAGAAAATCCAGGAGATCGCGCCCGGCGCCGACGTCGTCATTCACACCGACCCGCGCGAGGTCGAGCGCGAGACGATGGCCCGGCGCGTCCGGGCCGTCGCCTACCGCAATCAGGTCAGCGTCCACAACATCGCCATGCACGAGGAAGGCGGGCGGGTCCATGTCGACCTCCACATCGAAGTGGACGATCATTATTCCCTTCAGCAGGCCCATGACATCGCCACGCATATCGAGGACGACCTGAAGGACGACATGCCCGAGATCACTAACATCTACACCCATCTCGAATCCCGCGGGACCGGCATCGGCGACGGGGCCGACGTCACGGCGGCGGAGACGGGAGTCGTCGCGGAGATTAAACGCCTCACCGACGCGATCGCCGGACCGGGGAGCTGCCACAGCGTCGCCGTCAGCCGCCACGGCGACCGATTGTCGGTTTCGCTCCATTGCCATTTCGAAAAGGACATCTCGATCATCCGCGTCCATGAGCTGTCGACGCGGATCGAGGAACGGTTGAAGGAAACCATCCCGGGTTTGGACCGAATCCTCGTTCACGCCGAGCCTGATACGAAAGCCTGAGGAGGAGACGCATGGGAGGATTTTTCGGGGCCGTTTCCTGGGAAGACTGCCTCAAGGACCTGTTCTACGGCACGGACTATCATTCGCACCTCGGAACGAAGCGGGGCGGCCTCGCCGTCCGGCGGCCGGACGGATTCGCCCGGGTCATCCACAACATCGAAAACGCCCAGTTTCGCTCCAAGTTCGACCCCGAACTGGACCAATTGCATTCCTGGGAGGGCATCGGCGTCATCAGCGACAGCGACGACCAGCCGCTCGTCGTCCGCTCCCACCTCGGGGAGTACGCCCTTGTCACCGTGGCCGCCGTGAAAAACGCGCTCCCCCTAGCCGAAGCGTTGTTCCGCCGGCGCCGGGTCCACTTCACCGAAATGAGCGGCGGCGTCATCAATCAGACCGAGCTGGCGGCGGCGCTCATCAACGAGGAGGATAGCTTCGAAGCGGGCATCGAACATCTGCAGAATTCGGTCGAAGGCTCGTGCTCGCTCCTCATTCTGACGGAGAAAGGGATCTTTGCCGCCCGCGACAAGGTCGGCCGGACGCCCGTCGTCCTCGGCACCCGGTCCGGGAGCTTTGCCGTGACGTCCGAGACGTGCGCGTTTCCCAACCTCGGCTATGATATCGCCCGAGACCTGGGGCCGGGCGAGATCGTCTTCATCACGCCCGAGGGCATCGAACAACGGAAAGCCCCCGGCCCGACCCTCCAAATCTGCGCTTTTCTCTGGGTTTACTACGGCTATCCGGCCTCGAGCTATGAGGGGATCAACGTCGAAGAAACGCGCAACCGCTGCGGCGCTTTTCTCGCCCGCCGGAACCGCGTCGTCCTCGACTTCGTCGCCGGCATTCCCGATTCCGGCGTCGGCCACGGCCTAGGCTATGCCGCCGAAGCCGGGCTCCCGTTCAAACGGCCGTTCGTCAAATATACGCCGACGTGGGCCCGCAGCTTCATGCCCCAGAACCAGGACGTCCGCGACCTCGTCGCCCGGATGAAGCTCGTCCCGATCCGCGAACTCATCGATGGGAAGCGGTTCCTATTTTGCGAGGATTCGATCGTCCGCGGAACGCAGCTCCAGGACACGATCCGTCGTCTTTATGACTGCGGCGCCGTCGAAGTGCATATGCGGCCGGCCTGTCCTCCGCTTGTCTTCGGTTGCAAGTTTTTGAATTTCTCGGTCTCCCGGTCCGAGCTCGACCTGGCCGCCCGCAGGGCGATCCGGGAGATCGAGGGCGAGTATCCGGCGGACCTATCGGCCTATACGCATGAGGGGACGGAGAAGTTCAACGCCATGGAGGACCGGATCCGCCAGCGGCTCAACCTGACGACGCTCAAGTATCAGCGCTTGGCGGACCTGGTCACCGCCATCGGGCTTCCCAAAGAGAAATTGTGCACGTATTGCTGGGACGGCGCCGAGCCGAAGTGACGGCCGCCTGGCCGCGCCCTATTTCGCGAGGGAATTTTTCCAGGTCCGGAATCGCCCCAGATAATCCTCGACGACCCGGACCGGATCCAGGCCGAGGCAGGCGGCATAATTCTTGAGATGGACCTTGAGATAGATTTCCTCGGGCAACGCGTCGAATTTCTCCTCTTCGATGTTTTTTAAAAGCTCGATCCTGAGCTTGGTCTCTTTGGAGATGGCGTTGAGTTCGACGCCCGCCCGGTCCCGGGCTCTTTTGAGGGCCGGTCCGGAGAACGCGGCTCGGTCGGCCGCGTCGGCGACCGGAACGTCGGAAAAGAGCGGCGATTCCCGCGTCGATGCGACCTTGCGAGAGGCGATGATCCGGGCGTAGGCCTCCTCCACTTGCTCCACGATTTTCTTCCGTTTTTTCTCCGAAAATTCTTCGCCCAGGGGCGCCAAGGCGATCGAATCGCCGGAATAGATCTTTTTTAAACGGAGGTAGGCGTTGTGGACATCCCGGAAAGGCGCGTCCGGGGAGATCTCGAGCGTCTCATAGCAGCTCGCGAGGTCGTCCTTGCCCATTAGAGGGCCCCCGTGATGTTGACTTCCCGGCCTTTGATCAAGTTCTCGACCAGGGCCTCGATCTCCTTGGCGCAGCTCGTGGACAGGTAGTTCAGCATGAAGGGCTTGCGCTCGCGGACCGATTTCCAGACGGCGTCGTTGTATTCGACATAGCCCACGTAATGGATCGGGACGCCCAGATATTTCATCATGACGCTCTTGACCGAAGCCCCGAGCAGGATGTCCTGGTTCGTCCGGACCATGTTGAGGACGAGATGGACGCGGAATCCGGCCAGCTCGTGGTCGAGGACCGTGCCGATATACGAGAAGCTGCCTTTGAGATAGTCGATGAGCTCCTTGAGGTTGCCGACGCCGTAGCTCTGGCGGCGGTCCCAGATGTGCTGAACGATTTCCTTGAAGCCGTATTCCTTGAGGGTTTTCTTGACCTTCCGGAAAAGCGCGTTCTTGATGAAATGATACATGTTTTCGATAGCGATCACTTCGGGGACGAGGACGACGATCATCTTGTCCGCGATGAGGAACGTGTCGAGCGTGTTGATATGGCTCCCGGCGCCGAGGTCGATGATCACGTTCTGGGCGTTGAGCTTCATGATCTGGCGGAACAGCTTGAGCTTCTGGCTGAACGTAATCTTGTCCGAAGACAGGGAATCGATATCGCCCGTGACGAGAGAGATGTTGGCCGTGTCCACCTTGGCCACGAGGTCGGAGAGCGAGGCGCCCATCTCGAAGAAGCTCGTCAGCGATTTCTGGGGACGGTTGATTCCGAAGAAGGAATGAAGGTTGGCGCCGCCGAAGTCCATATCGACGAGGACGACGTTCCGGCCTTTCTTGGCGAGCTGGGTCGCGGCGCAGCTCGTAATGAAGGTCTTGCCCGTGCCGCCCTTCCCGCCACCGACGGCCCAGATTTCGCCTTCCCGGATCTTGGTCGTCTGCGCCATGGATGTGGAGCCCGCTTATCTGTCGGACGGTAACAATATCTGAAAACGACAGGGACGTCAACGGGGGAGGGGAGGAAGGGAAGGGGGGAGCTGGGAAGCAAGGATTCGAACCTTGATTGCATGATCCAGAGTCATGAGTCCTGCCGTTGGACGACTTCCCAACAAGGCCGACATCTTAATAAATTTTTGAGATTTTTTCAAGCTTTTGATAAGATGGTCGGCTCACGATGAAAAACCGATGGGTCCGGGTCGCGCTGATCGTCCTGCTGATGGCCGTCCTCCTCTATTTTTCCTTTAGAAGCGTCAATTGGAAAGACGCCTGGCGCTACATGACCCGGGCCAACCTGGGCCTGTTCCTCCTGGTCATCCTGCTCGCGCCGCTCCATCTCGTGACGCGGGGCTTTCGTTGGAGATATCTTCTCATCCACGAAAAAAAGGACGTCAAGTTCGCCAACCTGTTCGCCGGGAACGCGGTCGGGTTCGCCGTGACCTTCATCTTTCCCGGGCGCGTGGGCGAGATCGTCAAGCCGCTCTGGGTGGCCCGGAAGGAAAAGATCCGGCCGGGATTCGCCCTCGGCACGGTCATCGTCGAGCGGATTTTCGACATGTTCACGATGTGCTTCCTGCTCGCCGTCTTCCTCCTCGCCAGGCCCTTGTACGAAACGACGTTCAAGGTCCAGGCGGACGCCTATACAAAACTCACGAATTGGGGCATTATCGGAGCCGTGATCGCCACGGGGCTCCTCGCGGTCTGCCTGCTGTTCTACTTTTTCCGGGAGAAAGCGATCCGGGCGACGATGTTCCTCCTGAAACCTCTTCCCTCAAAGTGGTCGGAGAAGGTCCGGACTCTCCTTCATGAGTTCATCGACGGCCTGAAATTCTTCCATTCGCTGGGCAACCTGGCGATGTATATCATGCTGTCCATCGTCGTCTGGCTGGGGATCACGTTTTTTTACTGGGTGTTCTTCCGGGCTTACGGCGTGAAGATCCCTTATTTCCTGCTCATCCCCTATATTTTCTTGACCATGGTCGGGGCGTCGATCCCTACGCCGGGGATGGCCGGGGGGTTCGAGATGTTCAGCATCCTCGGCTTGGGCCTGCTCTATCCCGGGATATTTCCCAAGGGCGATACCAGCCTGGCGGCCGGATTGACCATCGTCGTCCACGCCGTCCAGCTCATCGTGACTTGCCTGATCGGATATGCTATAGTCTGGAAACAGGGGCTGAGCTTGTTTCAGCTTAAAAAACTCGAGGAGCCGGTCGAGCCATGAAATGTCCGTTCTGCGGTCATATCGAGAGCAAAGTCATCGATTCTCGGGAAAGCAAGAAAGGGATTTCGATCCGGAGGCGGCGCGAATGCCTGTCCTGTACCCGGCGGTTCACGACCTACGAGAAGATCGAGGAGATCCCGTATATGATCGTGAAAAAGGACGGGTCGCGGCAGCTGTTCGACCGCCAGAAGCTCCTCCGTGGAATGCTCAAGGCCGTCGAGAAACGGCCGATCGCCGTGAATAAGCTGGAAGAAATCATCGAAGAGGTCGAATCCAAGCTCCAGGAACGACCGGAGCGCGAAATGAAAGCCGCGGAGATCGGCCAGCTCGTCATGGACCGGCTCAGGGATCTGGATAAGGTCGCCTACGTCCGGTTCGCTTCGGTTTATCGGGAATTCCGGGACGTCATGGAATTCAAGCAGGAACTCGAGAGCCTTTTAAAGGAGAAATAGGGGCGGGAACCGCCGCGGCCGGGCCCTCGCGACCGGTCGGGTTTTTCCAGGGGGATTTATCGAAAATCCGGCCGGAGGCGTTGGCGGAGGCTAAGCCATTTGACAAATCGCCGACCGCGCATTATTTTGTGTGGTCATGCCATGAATAACTCAAGAGACGAGGTTTTATCATGATTCGGAGGATCCGGCCGGTTATCCGAGCGGAAAAGATCGAAAGCGAAATCCGTCGAGTGATCGACGAAGTCTTTTCTCGCAGCGACGAATGGCCCGGACCCGCTGGGGGATGGGTCCCGCTCGTCGATATTTATGAAACGGGCGACGAGCTGACCTTCGAGGCTGAAATCCCGGGGTTGTCGCCCCGGGAAATCGTCGTCTCCCTGCACCCGAGCCGGATCATGATCCGGGGCGTCAAGCGGGAAGAGACGGTCGACGCCGAAGCCCGCTACCTGCGGCTCGAGCGCGGGACCGGGGCGTTCCAGCGGACGGTCCCGCTGCCGTGCGCGGTCCGGCCCGACCAGGCCAAAGCCGTCCTTGAAAACGGCATCCTGACCGTGAGAATGAAGAAACTGCGCGGGGGCCGGACCCGGGAAGTCGTGGTCAAGGTCCTGGACGACCAGGACTGATCTGGAGGTTGATATGGCGGAAAAGGACGAAAAATCAAACGGTCCGCTCGAAGATATCATTGAAGACCGGGACCAGAAACTGAACATCCCCGACAAGCTTCCGATCCTTCTCCTGCGCGATATCGTCGTGTTCCCATATATGATCGTCCCGCTTTTCGTCGGGCGGGAGAAATCGAAAAACGCGATCGACCATTCTCTCTCGAGCCACCGGATGATCCTGCTCTTGACCCAGAAAAACATGGAGACCGAGGACCCGAAACGCGACGAGGTCTATGACATGGGAACGGTCGCCTTGATCATGCGGATGCTCAAACTCCCGGACGGACGAATCAGGATCCTGGCCCAGGGACTGACGCGGGCCAAGGTCGAATCTTACGATGAGGAGAACGGTTTCCTGACGGCCCACGTCAAATTGATCCACGAGCCCGAATCCTCCGAGAAGACGCTCGAAAGCGAAGCTCTTATCCGCAACGTCCGGTCCGGCCTGGAAAAGGCGACCTCGCTCGGCAAAAACATCCCGCCCGAGGTCCTGATCATCGCCACGAACGTCGATGAACCGGGGCGGCTTGCGGACCTGACGGCGGCCAATCTCGAGCTGAAAGTCAACGAAGCTCAGGCCATCCTGGAGGTCGTGGACCCGGTCCTCCGGCTGAAGAAAGTCCACGAGCTCTTGGCCAAAGAGCTCGAGCTTCTGGACGTCCAGTCGCGGATCAGCACCGAGGCCAAGGGCGAAATGGACAAACTCCAGCGCCAGTATTTCCTCCGTCAGCAGATTAAGGCCATCCAGAAGGAGCTCGGCGAAGGAAACGAGCTCCAGGAAGAAATCAAGGGCTATCAGGAGAAGCTCAAAAAGCTCAAGCTGGCTGAGGAGGTCCGCGAGGAACTCGAAAAACAAATCAGCCGTTTGGCCCAGATGCATCCCGAATCGGCGGAGACGGCCGTCGTCCGGAACTACTTGGATTGGATGTTCGCCCTGCCCTGGGACAAGGGCACGGTCGACAACCTGGACTTGAGAAAGGCCAAGAGGATCCTCGACGAAGACCATTATGGCCTGGACAAGGTCAAGGAACGGATCTTGGAATACTTGGCCGTCCGGTCGCTGTCGAAGAAGCTCAAGGGCCCCATCCTGTGCTTCGTCGGGCCGCCGGGTGTGGGGAAAACCTCGCTCGGCCGGTCGATCGCCCGCTCGCTCGGCCGCGAATTCATCCGCATTTCGCTCGGCGGCGTCCGGGACGAGGCCGAGATCCGCGGCCATCGCCGGACATACGTCGGCGCGCTGCCCGGCCGGATCATCCAAAGCCTGCGCCGGGCCGGGTCCAACAACCCCGTCTTCATGATGGACGAGGTCGACAAGATCGGGGCCGATTTCCGCGGCGACCCTTCCTCGGCCCTGCTCGAGGTCCTGGACCCCGAACAGAACAACTCTTTCCGCGACCATTATCTCGGCGTGCCGTTCGACCTGTCCAAGGTGATGTTCATCACGACCGCGAACCTGCTCGACCCCATCCAACCGGCGTTTCGCGACCGGATGGAGGTCATCCAGCTCCCCGGGTATACGGAGGAAGAAAAACTCGAGATCGCCCGGCGCCATCTCGTGCCCAAACAGCTCAAGGAGAATGCCCTGACGCCCAAGCTGATCCAGTTCTCGAACGGCGCGGTCAAGCGCGTCATTTCGGTTTTTACGCGGGAGGCCGGAGTGCGAAACCTCGAGCGCGAGATCGCCTCGGTCTGCCGGAAAGTGGCCCGCAAAGTCGCCGAGGGCAACCGGAAACCGACCAAGGTCACCTCCCAGAACATCGAGTCCTATCTCGGCCCGCCTAAAATCTTCAAGGACCAGATCCAGAAGAAGGCCCAGGTCGGGTTGGCGACGGGCTTGGCCTGGACCGAGGCCGGCGGAGTGCTGCTCTTTGTCGAAGCGACTAAAATGAAGGGCAAGGGCCAGCTCGCCCTGACGGGGTCGTTGGGCGACGTCATGAAAGAATCCGCCCAGGCCGCCCTGAGTTATGCCCGGGCGCACGCCAAGGAGCTGGGGATCGACCCCCGGATCTTCGGCCAAAACGACTTCCACATCCATATCCCCGAGGGCGCGATCCCCAAGGACGGCCCCTCGGCCGGGATCACGATCGCCACATCCTTGATTTCGGTCTGCACGGGCAGGAAAGTCCGGTGGGACGTGGCGATGACGGGCGAGATCACTCTCCGGGGCACCGTCCTTCCGATCGGCGGGGTGAAGGAAAAGGTCCTGGCGGCCCAGCGCGCGGGCGTGCCGCGGATGATCCTGCC
>JBGOYP010000015.1:0-18925 GCA_041479785.1 Candidatus Aminicenantia bacterium
AGTTGCCCATCAGGCGGTTCTCGCCGTGAACGCCCCCGCTGACCTCCCCGGCGCCGAAAAGGCCGGGGACGACCGTTCCGGTCCGGCGGTTGATCTCGAGCCCGCCATTCTGGTAGTGGAGCGTCGGGTAGACGAGCATCGGCTCCTTGGTGATGTCGATCCCGTAGCGGTGGAAGAGGATCCACTTGCCGGGGAACTCCTTCCGGACCGTGCCCTCGCCCTTGAGGATGTCGATCATGGGCGAGTCGAGCCAGATGCCGAATTTTCCGGTCGGTGTCGGCACGCCCTTGCCCCGTTCCAGGCACTCGCGGATGAAGGCCGCGGACTCGACGTCGCGGGGCTCGCGTTCGTAGACGAACTGCTCGCCGTCGATGTTGAGGGCGTTGGCCCCGGCGCCGCGGAACTTTTCCGTGATCAGCAAGCCTTCCGCCTGTTCCGGATAGACCGCGCCGGTCGGATGGTACTGAACCGTGTGCAGGAATTTCAGCGGAACGCCCAGCCGGTAGCCGAGGATCAGGCCGTCGCCCGTGGCCCCATAATGATTGGTCGTCATGAAGTTCTGGATGTGAAGCCGGCCGGACCCGCCCGTGGCCAGGATCACGGCCTTGGCCCGGATGACCGAATATTCCTCGGTTTCCAGGTTGAAGAGTACGGCCCCGGCGCACGCCCCATGCTCGTTCAGAATCAACTCGACGGCCGGCGAAAATTCGAGGATCTTGATCTCATCGGGGTGGTTCCTGACCTCGTCGCGGAGTGTCCGCATCATCTCGGCACCGGTGATGTCGCCGGCGTAGTGCATCCGCTTGCGCGACGTCCCGCCGCCGTGCATCGCCTTGAGGCGGCCGTCCTCGAACTTGGAGAACATGGCCCCCAGCTTCTCCAGCCAGGCCAGGACCTTGGGCGCCTCGAGGACCAGCGTCTCGACGAGCTCGGGGTCGTTCTTGAAATGGCCGCCGCCCATAGCGTCGAGATAATGATAGTATGGGGAATCCTTTTCGGGCTTCGACGCCGCTTGGATGCCGCCCTCGGCCATCATCGTATTGGCGTCGCCCATTCGCAACTTAGTGGCGATGATGACCTTAGCCCCGTTCTGCTGGGCTAAAAGCGCCGCGGACGCGCCCGCTCCGCCGCCGCCGATGATGAGGATGTCGGTCTCATGATCCACCCTGGAGAGGTCCAGGGCGTCCGGGTCGATCCGGCTCTTGGCATGCAACAGCGCTACCATTTCGTTCGCGATCCGGTAACCCTTGTTCGGGCCGACGAGGATCTCGGACCGGCCTTCCTGCTTGAAATCGGGGTGGTACTTCAGGATCGCTTCGCGCTCCTGGAGGGACATCCCCTTAAATTCCTCGCCCCGCCTCTTCCGGTCGACGCGCTCCGGCCGCGTCCTCTCGACCTTCTTAACAAGCTCTTTCAATTCCGGTGTGTAAGGCATTGCGTTCTCCCTTGTCTCGCTCCGGGACCGTCAGTCCTCGAAAACATGGGCCTTATTCTTGGGAACCCAGGACTCGTCGGCCATGTCGGGCTCGACTTCCAGGGCCTTGTAGATCTTCTTGAGATCGTCGACGCTCAAGCGCTTCAGTTCCATGAGGGTCTTGTCGAACTTCTTGTTTTCGATATTCTCGACGGCTTTGGCCAAGTGCTTGGCTCTGGGCACGATATGGCGCGCATAGAGGCGGCGGCCCAGGATGGCGACGTTGTACTGGACTTCCTCGGCCGGGCAGCGCGACGCGCAGAGCCCGCACATGACGCAGTCGAAGGAGTTCTCGGCCAAGGCCGCGACGTTGCCCTGGAGCGCCTTGGAGATGTAGCCCAGGACGTCGATGTCCATCGGGCAGCTCCGGGTGCAGGTTCCGCAGCCGACGCACTTGAAAATTTCGGGGTACAGGGCGCCGATCGTCGCTCCCGTGGGCTGGAGCGTCTCGATGTCGTAGACCGCCTTGTTACCGGGGAAGAACGGGATCTGGGCGATATACATGTCCGGCTGGACGACGGTCTGGCAGGCCAGTCCGACCTCGATCCGGTACGAATCCGGAAAGCGGTAGACCGTCCCGCAGGCCCCGCAGATGCCGCCCCGACAGCCGCAGCCCCGGACGAGCTGGTATCCGGCGTACTCGAGGGCCTTCTGGATGGTCAGGGACTCGGGGACATCATAGCGCTTCCCCATGATGAATATGGGGACCTTTCCCGCCTCTTTCTTTTTTGGCCGAGAATCGAGCTTTCCGACCCTGGATTCTTTTTTACTCATCTTTCTCTTCCTCTTTCATTAAAGCGTTCTCATTCAACTGGAGCGGACCCAGGCCCCGGATCTGCTCCGTGAATTCGTCCATGACCTGAGCATATTTCTTTCCTTCCGCGGCGGAGATCCATTCCAGGCGCAGCCGCCGGGAGTCGATCCCCAGGTCATCCAGCATCCGCTTGAACAGGGTCACCCGGCGGAGCGTCTTGTAGTTCCCTTCGACGTAATGGCAGTCGCCGGGGTGGCAGCCGCCGATGAAAACGCCGTCGGCCCCCTCCTTAAACGCATAGAGGATATGCTGCGGGTCGACCCGGCTCGAGCACATGACGCGAAGATTGACCGGGTTCGGCGCGTAGTGGAGCCGCGACGTCCCGGCCAGGTCCGCCGCTGCGCTCGTGCACCATTTGCAGAGAAACGACATGATTTGAGGTTCGAACATGGTCAACCTTTCATCATGGCCGTGACCATGGAGAAGATCTGGTCGTCGGTCTGATTCCGTTGCTGCGCCGCGCCGGACGGGCAGGCCGCCGCGCAGGCGCCGCAGCCTTCGCACAGGATTTCGTTCACGACGACGACGCCGCGCTCGGTGTCCAGGGTCCGCGCCTGATAAGGACACATCGTGATACAGATCGCGCAGCCCGAGCACTTATCTTCGTCCACGGGGACGACCGTCGGCTCATGGCTGAGCTCTTTCTGGGCAAAGAGGTCCCCGACCTTGGCCGCCGCGGCCGAGGCCTGGGCGACCGCCTCGGGAATGTCTTTGGGCCCGTGAGCGCAGCCGGCGAGGTAAAACCCGGCGTTGAGGCTCTCGACGGGGCGCAACTTCGGGTGGGCTTCGGCCAGCCAGCCGTGGATATCGGTCTGGATCTTGAGCTTCCTCAGCAGGTCCCCGACGCCCTCGGCTTTGACCATGGCCATGGCCAGGACCACCATGTCGGCCTCGACCTCGACCATCTTGCCGGTCAGCGTGTCCACGCCCCAGACGACGACCTTGTCCCCGTCTTTGAAGATCTTGGAGACCTTGCCGCGGATGTACAGCACCTTGTCCTCTTCGATGGTCCGTTGATAGAACTCGTCGAAGGCTTTTCCGCCCGTCCGGACATCGATGTAAAAGACGATCGCCTGGCCGTCCGGGACGCGATGCTTGTAGAGCATGGCGTGTTTCGCCGTATACATGCAGCAGATCTTCGAGCAGTAGGGATTGTGCTTTTCTGTATCCCGGGAGCCGCTGCACTGGACGAACACGACCGACTTGGGCACCTTGCCGTCGGACGGACGGCGGATAATTCCCGCGGTCGGCCCCGAGGCCGAGAGAATCCGCTCGAATTCGAGGCCGTTGATGACGTCCGGAATCTTCTCGCCGCCGTACTCGCCGAGCGCCTGCATACTGTACAGGTCGTAGCCGGTGGCGACGACGATCGCCCCGACCTCCTCCTCGAAGATCGTCTCCTGCATTTCGTAGGTGATGGCCTTCTTCTCGCAGACGTCCTTGCATTTCCCGCAGCGCACGGGATTGAGACCGAGACAATGCTCGGCGTCGAGCGTATAGGTACCGGGGACCGCCTGCGGGAACGGCATGTAAATGGCCTTGCGGAAGGACAGCCCCATGTTGAACTCGTCGGGGACGATCTGGGGGCAGACCTTCTCGCACTCGGCGCAGAGGTTGCAGAGCACCGCGTCCACGTAGCGCGGTTTCTTCTTGATCCGGACCTTGAAGTTGCCGACGAACCCGGAGACCGACTCCACCTCGTGGTACGTCAGGAGCTTGATCCGGGGATGGCGCGAGGCTTCGACCATCTTGGGGGTCATGATGCACTGGGAGCAGTCGAGCGTCGGGAACGTCTCCGAAAGCTGGATCATCTTGCCGCCGATCGAAGGATTCTTCTCGACGAGAAGGACCTCGTAGCCGTGGTCGGCAATGTCCAGGGCGGCCTGGATCCCGCTGATGCCTCCGCCGATGACCAAGGCCCTCCTATGGACCTCAACCTTGATCGGCTCGAGGCTTTCGTTCCGGACGGCCTTCTCAACGTGGGCCTTGATGATCTTGACCGCCTTCTTCGTGGCCTTGTCCTTGTCGACATGCACCCAGCTGTCCTGCTCGCGGATGTTGGCGATTTCGATTTGGTACGGGTTGAGCCCGGCCAGCCGGGCCGCTTCTTGAAACGTCTTTTCGTGGAGCGTCGGGGAGCAGGCTGCGACAATGATGCCGTCGAGCTTCTTCTCCTTGATCGTGTCGATGATCATCTGCTGGCCCGGGTCGGAGCACACATAGATGTAATTCGTCGAGAACGCCACTCCGGGATAATCGGTCAACGTTTTGGCCACCTTCTCGACATCCACGACGCCGGCGATATTCACGCCGCAATGGCAGACGAACACGCCGATCCGTTTCGTTTTCTTTTGGCCTTTCATAGCGTCACCTCTGGCGCAGGAGCGTCGCGGAACAGGTCGTCGGCGGGAACGGCGTGCTGGTTCAGGCCGAGCACGGTCTTTTCGACGCCCAACGCCCAGGCCAGGATCTGGGTGAAGAACAGCACGGGCAAGCCGGGAAAGTCCAAAAAGGCCTCCTTGATCTTGTCCTGGCGGCGGTCCATGTTATAGAAACACAACGGGCACGTGACCGTGATCGCCGCGGCGCCGTTGGACCGGGCCGAGCGCAGGATGCGGTAGGACGCTTCGGTCGCCGCGTCCGGCAGCGACACGGAGAGGTAGGAGCCGCAGCATTCCTGCTTGAACGGATAATCGACCGGCGTCGCGCCCACGGCCTCCAGGAATTCCTCGAAAAGGCGCGGGTCGTCCGGCTCGCCCAGGTCCATGTCCTTGGCCGGCCGGAGCAGCCGGCACCCGTAATAGGCCGCGACTGGCAGGCCGCCGAATGGCCGCTTCAGCCGCGACCGGATTTTCTGATATCCGACGTGATCCCGAAGATACTCCAGAAGATGAAGCACCCGGACCTCACCGTTATAATCCTCGAAGCCCGTCGTCTTTTCCTTGGTCAAGGCGTTGATCTTGATATCGTCCCGCAGATAAGCGTTGACCCGTTTGTGTTTGAGCGGGTCGTCCTTGATGGCTTTGTTCGCTCGTTTCAGAACGGCGTAGCAGAACGAGCACGTGGTGATGACGAAATCCCCGTTCTCCTCCCGAACCTGGCGCAGGACCCGGAGGGGGGCCGCCAGGCCAACAATCTTTTCTTCGGTCAAAGGATATTCGGCCCCGCAGCAGGTCCAACCCTCGGGTTCGACGAGCTCGATATCCAGGCATTTCATGGCTTCGCGCGTCGACACGTCCAGGGCTGTCGTCTTTTCTTTCAGCGTGCATCCGGGATAATAATGGACCTTCATCGTCGTTCCTTACTTGCTGAATTTCCGGCAGAGCGCCACCATGACCTGCTGGGGCAATTCGTTGGCCAGGTCCGGAGGGATCTCGCTCGGGCCGAACGCATCCGCCCCCTTGGGGTCCAAGAGATGCCGGACGGCTTCCATCACCCGGGCCATATCGATCCCCTTGGGGCAACGCGACTGGCAGGTGAAACAGGAGGCGCAGAGAAACAAGGTTTTGGAATGGAGGACGTCCTCCGCAAGCCCCATTTGAACCAGGCGGATGACCTGGTTGGGGAGGACGTCCATCTCGGAAGCCACCGGGCATCCGGCGGAACACCGTCCGCATTGATAACAGGCATAAACGTTCTCCCCGGAAAGTTCCTCGACCCTCTCAATAAACTTTCTCACTTCGGGTCCAGCTTTAAGCTTGACTCGCATGTTCGCTCTCCTTCCCTGGAGTAAAAAATATAAAATGCCGGAGCTTAAGATGAGGCCACGGTCTTACCTTCTAATTTTCGGAGAGATCCGTCCGCGACGTCTCGAACTTTTTTCCTTTCTCCCCGCTTGGCGAGGATGTCGTTCAAGGGAGCGATGGCTTTGGGATCGCCGACCTCTCCCAACAGCCGGGCGGCGCGGAAACGCATCATCCAAGACCGGCTTTTCAACGCCTCGATTAAAAACGGAACGGTCGCCGGGCCGAAGTTCATGAGGGCGTTTTCGGCGCTTTCGCGGACGCTCCAGTGCGGGTCGGCCATGGCCTTGAGCAGCGGAAAGATGGACTGCTGGTCGTGGAAATTGCCGAGCAGCCGGGCCGCCTGGCGGCGGACGATGCGCGCCTTGTCCCTCAAAGCGGACAGAGCCGCCTCTAAGACGCCGGGCTGCCCGATGCCCACCGTCCTCAGCATCCGAACGGCCTCGGCGCGGATGAAATCCACCTTGTCTTTTCTGGAGACGCGGACCAGCGGCTTGACGGCTTCGGGGCCGCCCATTTTAGCCAGAGCCCGGACGGCTTCGAACCGGACGTTTTCCGAATGGTCGGACAGGGACGGAACGATCTGCGGGGCCAAGGAGGAATCGCCGACTTCGGCCAGGACCTTCAAGGCGCAGCATCGGCCCCAGCCGGCACAGCCGATCTGGGAGAGCGCCGCGGTCGCCGCTTCCTGGACGTCCGGCAGACTTTCCTCGACGAGCTGCTTGAGAAGTTTCACGGCGCGATGATCTTCCAGCCCCCCCAGGGCTTTGATCGCCCGCATTTGAAGTTCGGGCTGATCCTTGGAGAGGGCATCCTTTTTCAAGAGATCGATATCGGAGAGATTGAACGACAGCGTCGGGATAAGCATCTTCGTCACCACGGGGCCGAACCGGACGAGAGACGAGACGGCGGCCTGCCGGACGATGAAATAGCTCGACCGCAAATAATCGATGAGCGCCGGGACGGACTTCGGATCGCCGATCCGACCCAGGCACCGCAGCAGGGCCCTTTGCGAGAATTTTTCTTTTTCCCGGCCAAGGGCGTTGAGCAGGGAGACGGTCGCCTGCTTTCCGAACCGGATGATCGCGGTGGCCGCCTGGTCCTGGACTTTTTCGACGTTGTCCTGGATCTTCTGGACCAAAGCCTCGATGCTGGCTTTGTCCCCGATCTGGCCCAACGCCTCGGCGGCGCCGGCCCGCACCGACCATTCCTCATCCTGGAGCAGTTCTATGAGATACGGCACGGACTGCGGGGAACGGAGCTTGCCCAACGCCCGGGCCGCATGGGCCCTGATCCGGGCGGACGAATTGTGAATCGCGTCATGAAGCAGATGCAAGCTCTCCGGACCGATTTCCTGGAACCCGTCCGCGGCCAGGTTGACGATTTCCTCGTTGTCCAAGGTAAACATGTGGACGAGGACCCTCGCCAGCCGGACGTTCTTGTGGGCGATGATATCCTCGACCTTCGCCTTCAGCTCGGTGACGGCCTGGGTCCGAACGATCCACTCCGGGTCGTCGACCGCCTTGAGAAGATAGTCGATCACCCGATAGTCGCCCAGCTTCCCCACCGCGGCCACCGCGGCCCAGCGGATGTTGCCCACGGGCGAGTTGAAGATCTTGGGCTTGATGAGCTCGTCGATCGCCTGGGTCCGGCCGAAGCGCCCGACGGAGATGACCGCGGCGTGCTGGACGGCGGGATTCGGGTCGTTCAACTGCTCGACGAGGACGGCATAAGCGGCTTCGCTCTTTTCGTAGCCGAGGTCCATGATCGCGGATCGGACCGCGGACGCGTTGTCGCCTTCGCGGATCGTCTGCAGGATGGAGGCCAAGGCGGAGGACTCTTTCATCTAAAAATTACACCTTTTCGATATAGCCTTTGCAATCGCCGTCGATGTTGAAGGACGTGACATGATAATCACAATCGATGCTGGCCAGGGCTTTCACCGCAGCCCCGAAGCAGCCGATGCGCGCGCAGGTCAGGTCGCGGACGGAAAAACCCTCCTCGATCAGGGCCTGGCAGCTCTTGAGATAGACGCAATCGTGGACCGTGATTTGCAGGTGAAAAGGATTGGCCTCGACAAGTTCGAAGTTGGCGGCATCCCGGAACAGGCCGCTGGCCATGCCGATCTGGATATAGTTCTCGACCGCGGCCCGGATGGAATCGGATTTCTTGATCTGGAATCCATACTCATCGCCCAGGAAATGGAGATAGTACTGGACAGAGTGCTCGTAGGCCCGCTGGCTGAAGACCCGCGGCCGCGTCCCGTGAAAGTCGCGGGCCGTTTCCTCGAGGCCGCTGAGCCAAGCCAGAGCGACCAACCAGCCGGCTTCTTCCTTGTCGATTTTATCCATGGCTTGAGTCCTTTAATTCGTCTTGGACGCCTTCTTCAAAGGCGCGGCGGTCAGGAGGCTCAATCGGGCGAGTTCGTTCGCGACGGCGTCCGTGCTCACCGGCCGGCCGAGGTCCCGGCTCAGCTTGGCCGCGAGGGCCGCGGGGCCGGCCTTGGGATTCTGCGCCCAAAGGAGGACGAGCCGGGCGGTTTCTTCCGGCCGGAAGACGACCGGACGCTTCGTCTCGGCCTCGGCGGGCTTCGGCGCCTCGGCTTTGTCCATCGCGGCAAGAATCCGCTTCGTGTCCCGGGCGATCGCCAGCTCTTCGTTGGTCGGGACGACCAGAATCTTGACCTTGCCGCGGCTGATGTCGCCTTCGTTTTTTTCGTTCTTCGCCGCGTCGAGGACGACGCCGAGCTCCTCCAGGCCTTCCATGGCCAGTCGCCGGACGAGACGCGAGTTCTCGCCGATGCCGCCGGTGAAGATGATGGCATCCACGTGCCCGAGCACCGCCATGTAGGCCCCGATATATTTTTTGACATAATGGCAGTAGATGTCGATAGCCAACCGGTGGCGTTCGCTGCCGCGGGCGGCTTCCTGTTCGATCTCGCGCATGTCGTTGGAGGTCTCGGTCAGCCCGAGCATCCCGCTGTTTTTGTTCATGATCGAGTCGATTTCCTTAGGCCCGAGCTTTTCCCGCTCCATGATGTAGGGCACGAGGGCCGGGTCGATGCTCCCGCAGCGGGTGCCCATGACCAATCCCTCGAGGGGCGTAAAGCCCATAGTCGTATCGACGGATTTGCCGTCGTCGATGGCTGTGATGCTGGCCCCGTTGCCCAGATGGCAGGTGATGACCTTCATCGCCCCGATCGGTTTCTTCAGCATCTCCGCGGCCCGCCGGGCGACATACGCATGGGACGTCCCGTGGAAACCATACCGGCGGATGCCCAGCTTCCGGTAAAGAACGTACGGAAGCCCGTAGGTGAAAGCCTTGGGCGGGATCGTCTGGTGAAACGCCGTGTCAAAAACGCCGACCTGGGGGACGTCCGGGAGGAGCGCTTCGCAGGCTTCGATCCCCACCAAGTTGTGCGGATTGTGCAGGGGCGCAAACTGAATGCACTTCCGGATCGTGGCCTTGACTTTGTCCGTGATCAGGACGGATTCCGAAAAATCCTCGCCGCCGTGAACGACCCGGTGCCCGATCCCGTCGATCTCGCTCCGGTCGCGGATGACCCCGTGCTGGGGATGGAGTAAAAGCCGGAGGACCATCTCGATGGCCACGCTGTGATTGAGGACCTCCCGGATTTCCCTGATCCTGTTCTTCCCCTCCGGCTGGAAGGTGATGATGGCGTCGCTCGACCCGATCTTCTCGACGATCCCCTTCGCCAGCAAATTTTCCTTGTCCATGCCGATGAGCTGGAACTTGACCGAGGAGCTGCCGCTGTTCAGGACCAGGACTTTCATGACCGCGCTATCTCCTCAATTCGCGGACGAGCCCGCCGCGATGGTCGAAGATGCCGACCCGGAGCGAAGCCTGGCCGGGAAGGGCATGGGTGGCGCACCCGAAACACGGGTCGTAGGCCCGAAACGCCATTTCGACGATGTTGAGCAGGCCGTCGCTGACGTTTCCGTTTTTGATGAAATTCATCGCCGCTTTCTTGACGGAAAGGTTGATCGCCGCATTGTTGTTGGTCGTCCCGACGATGAGATTCACCTCCTGGACGATGCCGTTCTTATCGGTCTTGTAGTGATGGTAGAGCGTTCCCCGAGGAGCCTCGACGACGCCGACCCCTTCATCCGGCGTCTTGTCGGGAACGACACGGTATTCCGGCCCGATGACGTCGGGGTCGCTCGCGAGTTCGACCCATCGTTCGGCCGCATAAAGCATCTCGACGAGGCGGGCCCAGTGCGTGGCCAGCGTCTGATGGACAGGTTTCCCGCCGAGGGTCTTGTACATCCGGTCATGCTCCTCATCGGCCAGAGGCGTCGCCATCCCGTCCGAAACGTTGAGCCGGGAGAGGGGCGTGGCCTTATAGATCCCGCTCTCCGGGCCGTCGGCCAATCCCTTCCAGCCGACTTTTTTCAAGATCGGGAACTTGAGATACGACCAGGGCTCGACGTGTTCGACGATGTGTTCGAGATAATCGGCCGGCTTGAACGTGGCCAGTTCCTTTCCGGTCGGACCGGTGACGCGGATCCGGCCGTCGTAGAAGTTGACGTGGTTCTTCTCGTCGACCAAACCCATGTTGTAGGTGTGATGAGTAAAGCCGTCGGAGAGAATGAGCTCGACGTAGCGGGGATTGCCAAGGACGATCGTGTTGAACAGCTGGATGCTGAACTTGGCGAATTCGACGGCGTTCCGGCCGGCCTTCAGGTTCTCCTCCTGCTCCTCTTTGGTCATGCCCTTGCTCATTCCGCCCGGCAGCGCGCCGACAGGGTGAACCGCCTTCCCGCCCATCTTCTTGATGAGCTCATGGCAGGTCCCGCGCAGGTCGATGACCTTGCGCCCGATCTCGACCCCCACCTTATGGATGACGCCCAAGATGTTGCGCTGTTCCTTCGGGGCGTCGGGGCCCATGACGAAATCCGGGCCGCCGAGGGCGTAGAAATGGGTCGCATGGTCGGTGACGAAGAAAATGACGTAGAGCAGCTCCCGCAGGAGTTTGGCCGTCCGGGGCAGCTCGACGTGGTAAACCGCGTCGCAGGTCTTGGCCGAGGCCATCATATGCGCTTCCGGACAGACGCCGCAAATCCGCGTCGTAATCCGGGGCATCTCTTCGACCGGCCGCCCGACGCAGAACTTCTCGAAGCCGCGGAGCTCGGGCACCTGGAGATAGGCATCGGCCACGTTGCCGGCGTCGTCGAGAAAGATCGAGATCTTGCCGTGACCTTCGAGCCGCGTAACGGGATCAATGGTGATCGTCTTCATCGGATGCGTCTCCCTACAAACGAGCCGGCGAGATTGAACCGGTAGAACGTCCCGACCGGGTCGAGAATTTGATTCACGATTTTATTGATTTCGGCGGGGTCGTCGCTGTCGATGATCGAGGCGATCGACCCGGCGAGCTTCGCCCCGACGTCCTGGACGCCGTCGGCCGGCCCATAACAGCCGCGGCATCCCAGATTCGCCTGCGGGCAGAGCGCGCCGCATCCGGCATGGATGGCCGGCCCGTTGCAGATAATCCCCTGCTCGAGCAGACATTTCTTGGGGTCGATATCGCGGAGAGGGACGAGGTGGGGGCGGCGGAAGGCCTTGATCTTCTTCTCTTCCTTGGTCCGCGGACACTCATCGCAGACGGTCTTCGGGTTCACGCCCACGATCGAACCCTTGGGCGGGAGCTTGCCCGTGAGAATGGCTTCCACCACGGCCCAGATCTGCTCCGCCACGGGAGGACAACCGGGGACTTTGTAATCGACGTCGACGACTTGCTCCAGGGTCCGCAATCGATCGAACATAGCCGGGAGGGTCAATGACCCGGACGCCGTGTCGGTGACCATCTGCGGGCGCACGGTGTTGCCCGGGGCGACGGACGGCGCCCGGTGATAGACATAATCAAGGATCTCTTCCTTGGTCGTCAGGTTGGCCAGGCCGGGAATACAGCCCTCGCTGGCGCATGAGCCGAAGGCGACGAGAACTTTCGCCTTCTGCCGCAACAGCTTGGCGAGGCGGAGGTTTTCCTCGTTCCGGATGCCGCCGTTGAACAAGACGACATCGATCGACTCGTCCGCCATCGCCTCGACATCCCGGTATTTCGTATCCATGAGGCATGGGCAAAAGACGAGGTCGGCCGCGGCGTCGAAATCAAGGAGCTTTTCCCGGATATCCAGGAAAGCGATCTCACATCCGCCGCAGCTTGCTGCCCAGTACAGGGCAAATTTCGGTTTCGCCATGGCTTATCCTCTCTCGGGAAATGTCGGACGCCTCTCGCTTGCTCGAAACACGCGCGTCATCGATCGGTCAAAAAAAAGCGGGGGATGAAGGGCTCTGGCTCCGACGTCGGACATGGAAAGAATCTTCGGTATCCGCAGGCGGAGGACGCATCGCGCCCGAATTGATAACTGCGTCATAGATCACGTATGGTTCGTTATGTATACGCCAAAGCAGAAAAGATACTTTATACACTTTGAAAAGGAGTGTCAATAGGAAGCGCGAGGACGGCCGCGATTTCATTGACAAGAGGAGAGTCCTCTGTTATAAAAATTTTTCCCGCCTCCGCGGGCGGGGCCACCGAGATCCCGGACAGGGAAACGACGGTCCTCAGTCTTAATTCAGAGTTAAGGAAGGGACTCATGAAAATCCACGAATTTCAAGCCAAACAGATTCTCGCCAAGTACGGCGTCCGGGTTCCTCGCGGCGCCGTGGCGGAACAGCCCGCCGCGGCCAAGGACATCGCCGAACGGTTCGGCCCCCGGGTCGTCCTGAAAGCCCAGATCCATGCCGGCGGCCGGGGCAAAGGCGGCGGGATCAAGGTCGTGACCACGCCCGGCGAGGCCGAAGTTCTGGCCAAGCGGATGATCGGTATGACGCTCGTGACCCCTCAGACCGGCCCGGAGGGGAAGGTCGTGAAGAGGCTGCTGGTCGAGGAGGCGCTCGACATCGGCCGCGAACTGTATCTCGGCATCGTCATCGACCGGGCCCGGGAAGCCGCCGTCCTCATGGCCTCGACCGAAGGCGGCGTGGAGATCGAAAAGGTGGCCGCCGAAAAGCCGGAGTTGATCTTCAAGGAATATGTCCATCCGGGGACGGGGTTCCTCGCGTTTCAAGCGCGGAAACTAGCCTTTGCTCTGGGGCTCGATGGCGACACCCAGAAACAGGCGGTCAAGTTCATTCTGGGCCTCTACAAGGCCTTCGAAGGCTCGGACGCGTCCCTGGCCGAAATCAATCCCCTCCTCGTCACGACACAAGGCGATGTCCTCGCCCTCGACGCCAAGATGAACTTCGACGACAACGCTCTCGGCCGCCATCCGGACATTCAGGCGATGCGCGACCTGGACGAGGAATCGCCTCTCGAAGTCGAAGCTTCGAAATACAACCTGAATTATATTAAGCTCGACGGGAACGTCGGTTGCATGGTCAATGGCGCCGGCCTGGCCATGGCGACGATGGACATCATCAAGTACAGCGGAGGGATGCCGGCGAACTTCTTGGACGTCGGCGGCGGGGTGACCGAAGAGGCCGTGACGAACGCCTTCAAGATCCTCGTTTCGGACACGGATGTCCGGGCCGCCCTCATCAACATTTTCGGCGGGATCGTCCGCTGCGACATGATCGCCAACGGCGTCGTCAAGGCGGCCAAGGCGCTCGGGACGAAGATCCCGATCGTGATGCGCCTCGAAGGGACGAACGTCGACCTCGGCAAGAAGATCCTCGAGGACTCGGGCCTCCCCTTCTCGATGGCGACCGGGATGAAGGACGCGGCCGAAAAAGTCGTCGCCTTCGTGAGATAAGGGCCTAACAAGGAGAGCGCTATGAGCATTCTCGTCGACGAAAAAACACGAGTGGTCGTTCTTGGAATTACCGGAGGCGAAGGCACGTTCCACGCCCAGCGGATGCTGGAATACGGGACAAAGGTCGTCGCCGGGATGACCCCGGGCAAAGGGGGAACCCGGCATCTCGGTGTCCCCGTCTACAACACGGTCGCCGAGGCCGTCCGGGACCAGGCCGCAACCGCCGCCGCGATCTTCGTTCCGCCCTTCGCCGCCGCGGACGCCATCATGGAGTCGGCGGACGCCGGCGTCCGGCTCGTCGTCTGCATCACGGAAGGCATCCCGACGTTCGACATGATGAGGGTCAAGACCTTCCTCCGCGGCAAGCCGGTGAATATGATCGGACCGAACACGCCCGGGATCATCTCGCCGGGCAAGTGCAAGATCGGAATCATGCCGGGACACATTCACACCCCGGGGACGATCGGCATCATCTCCAGGTCCGGGACCTTGACCTATGAAGCCGTCCAGCAGGTTTCGAAACAGGGCTACGGTCAGTCCACGGCCATCGGCATCGGCGGCGACCCGATCGTGGGGATGAAATACATCGAACTCTTGAAGCTCTTCCGGGACGACGCGGGGACGGACGCGGTGATCTTGATCGGCGAGATCGGCGGGACGGCCGAGGACGAAGCCGCGGCCTACATCAAAGCCGAATTCCCGAAACCCGTCGTCGGATTCATCGCCGGGCAGACGGCCCCGCCCGGTCGGCGAATGGGACATGCCGGGGCGATCATCGCCGGCGGAAAAGGAACGGCCCAAGAAAAGATGGAAGCGTTATCCGCGGCGGGCGTTCATGTCGCCGCCAGCCCGGCCGAGATCGGTTCGACTCTAAAAAAGGCGTTGTCGGGCCGGCGCTAAGCCGGTTTCTCGGCCCTCTCCTTCTCCGCGGCGGCGAGGGCGCGTATCACCATCAGCCGCAGCTCGGCGGGCAAAAACGGTTTCGGTAAGTAATCGAAGGCGCCGATCTGCATCGCTTGGACCGTGGTCTTTACGGTCGGATAGCCCGTGACCATGATAACCTTGGCCAGGGCGTTCTTGGCCTTCAGCGATTGGAGGAGGGCTAGGCCGCTGAGGCCCGGCATCATCAGGTCGGCGATGATGACATCATATTTTTTCTCGTCCTCTTTGCGCAGGGCTTCTTCCCCGCTGAGGGCCATATCGATTTCGTAAATATCGCTGAACAGGGCCCGTTGAATGCTCTTGCAGACCGTCACTTCGTCGTCGACGATGAGAATCTTTTGCTTCGGA
This sequence comes from Candidatus Aminicenantia bacterium, assembly GCA_041479785.1. Classification (GTDB taxonomy): domain Bacteria; phylum Acidobacteriota; class Aminicenantia; order Aminicenantales; family UBA4085; genus JBGOYP01. The sequence continues at coordinate 15,100 of JBGOYP010000015.1, forward strand.
AGATTAGTCATAATGGGCCTCTCCTTGAGAAAAAAATTCGCCGCCCTGTTCTTCTAACGGTAATTTTACCGTAAAAACAGATCCTCGTCCAACCTCGCTTTTGACGTCGATGGTCCCGCCCCGCTGCTGGACGATACCATAGCTCACGGCCAGCCCGAGCCCCGTCCCGAAGGATTTCGTGGTGAAGAACGGGTCGAACAGCTTCTGAATGTTTTCCGGAGGGATGCCGACGCCCGTGTCGGCGAAGAGAATCTCGACCTGGCGCCCGTTTCCGTTCAGGCGGGACGTGATCGTCAGCGTCCCTCCGGTCGGCATCGCCTCAATGGCGTTGATCATCAAGTTTGAGAAGACCTGCCGGATCTTGTTCTTGTCGAGCTCGATTTGGGGGAGCGACGTGTCCAGGGCCTTGATGATTTTGACGTTCCGGACCGACGCCTGCATTTCGATGAGCTGCGCCGTCCGCTCGATGACGTCGTTGATGTCGGCCGGAGCGATCTGGGCGGGCGTCTGGCGGGCGAACTCGAGCAATCCCTTGACGATCTGGGCGCAGCGTGTCGTCTCCTCCGAGATCATGGTCAGAGGTTCGAGAAACGCATGGCCGTCCCCGCAGGTTTCGAGCATGAGCGAGGCGTTGATGAGAATCGAAGTCAAGGGATTGTTGATCTCGTGGGCGACGCCGGACGCCATCTTGCCTAGGGAGGCCAACTTCTCGGAGCGAATGAGCTGGTCCTCGGCCTCCCGGAGCTCCTGCGTTCGTTCCTCGACCCGTTTTTCGAGTGTTCGACCCCATTGGGTGAGGTTTTCGTTGGCGTTGCGCAGGTCCTCGGTCATCTGGTTGAAAGCCGCGCCGAGCTGGCCGATTTCGTCCTCCATCCGGATCCGGACGCGATGGGTCAGGTCGCCGCGGGCGATCTTGTTCGCGGCGACGACCATCTCTCGGAGGGGACGGGTGATGTTCGCGGCGAGGAAGGCCAGGAGGCCGAGAAGGAAGACCATGCTCAGGCCGGCAAGGAGACCGAACGTTCCCATCAGCCTGTTGCGGAGGTCGATATAAGGTTTTTCGAGCATCCCGACGTAGAGCATCCCGATGATGGCCCCGTCGACCGCCTTGATCGGCTCGTAGGCCGTGATGTACCAATGGGTCACGACGAAGGCTCGACCGACCCAAGCCCGGCCTTCGCCGAGGACCGCCTGGTTCACTTCCCGGGAGACGCGCGTGCCGACCGCCCGGTCTCCCCGGTCGTCCAGGACGTTCGTCGCGATACGCAGGTCGCCTTGAAAGATCGTGGCCGTGCCGATGTCCTTGTCCTTGTATTTCTCGCCCTTGAAAACGATGTCTTTCACCCGGTCGACGATTTCATAGTTTCGGTTGAAAAGCACGCCGCCGTAGAGAACGCCCAGCACGTCGCCCCGGTCGTCGGTGACGGGCGAGGCCGCCTTGAGCATCATCCCGTTTTCTTCGTGGTTCTCCGGACGTTCCGCGGCCATGGCCGTCGGAATGAACTCGAAATACGCCCGGGCGGCGAGGTCGGACCCTTCCTTGAGCAACTCCTCGCGGGGGATAATCTGGGTTCCCGCGATCGATTGCTTTTGCAGGGCTCGCTGGACATAGGGGTCGTGGGATTGATCGTCCCCCGCGGCCTCCGGCGCCCGAGCGCGGAGGATGACCCCGCCCCTCCGGTCGACGAGGGTGAGGATGTCGAGGCTGTACTCGCGGCGAATCCCGTCCAACTTCTTCTCCAAGTCGGGGCGGCCGCCGGACCGGAAATAATCCTGAAGGAATTCGCGGCCGGCGCTTAAGCGGACGATGTCCCGGATGCTGCTTATTTTTTCGTTGTAGACCATCCAGGCCGAAGCGAGGTCATGGCTGACCTTCGACTCGGCCAAGGACATGATGGTCCGGTGTTCGAGCCGGGTCCCGATGAAGAGGATGATGACCCCGCTGACGAAGATCACGGCCAGAAAGCTCAGGATCAATTTGCTGCGGATCGGGAGATTATGAAAGGACCGGAGCAAATTCCTCATCGATATCGGACGACCTTCAGGCGATTCTCGTGCCCCGTCTCATAAGTTTCTTTTCCAAGTATTTCGCAAAGCCGGGGCACTCCCAAGGGGGAGTCAAGCTCCCCCTTCGGCGCTTCGCTTCGCTCCGCTGAACCCCTGTCCTCATTTGAAGCTCAAATGAGGGCGAACTCCCAGGCGGTTGCGCGTTCAATGAAGCTTCCTTAATTAATGCAAGTTAGTTGCGAGACGCGCAACTAGAAGTATGTTGCTCCCGAAGGGATGGCCAACCCGTTTAGAGACCCTATTCGGTTTTGCGTTACCTATGGTTCGTTTTCGAAGCTTCCGATCACGCGTGGTTCGGCGCGTTGAATCGCGCCCGACGGTCGCGTATAATACTCGGAACATGAAGGCCCTGTTCGATGAATTCCGGCGGTCTCTGAAACGGCCCGAATCCGAGGAGTGGGTCGACCTCTATATATACCGGCCGTTAGGATTTCTCGTCGTTAAAGCCGTTTATCGGACGAACATCACCCCGAACCAGCTCTCTCTTTTTTCGATGGCCCTGGGTGTTCTGGCCGGGGCGTGTTTCGGCCTGGGCCGTCCGGGAGGACTGTCGGTCGCGGCCCTCCTGCTGTTCCTTTCGATTATCGTCGATTGCAGCGACGGCCAGCTCGCTCGTCTCAAGCAGAGCGGAACGCCTCTCGGCCGCTTAATCGACGGGCTGGCCGACTATGTTGTCGGTGTGGCCATTTACCTCGGCCTCGCGGTCGGTTTCGGCCATGACTTGAAACAGATCCTCTTATGGTGGCTTCTCATCGCCGCGGCCGCGGCCAGCAACAGCTTTCATTCGCTTGTCTTCGATTACTATCGAAACCGCTATCTGGATGCGGTGAACGGCCCCGTCGCGTCCGGAGGAGACGAACTCGCGACGTTCCGTGAGGAGCTCGACCTCGCTCGAAAACAAAAGGGGACGATGTTCCGAAGGCTGTTTCTCCGGACTTATATCGGGTATTCGCTCATCCAGAAACGGTTGACGCCCGGCCGGCCCAAGTCCCGCGCGCCCCGGCCCGCGAGCGCCGAGGATTTCTTAAAAAAGAACCGCGGCGCCCTGCGCCTCTGGTCGTTGCTCGGTTCCTCAACGCAGGGGACGATTCTCATCGTCGCCGCGCTCGTCGGCCGGCTGGACATTTATTTTTGGGGGATGATCGTCGTCCGGAATGTCCTGGCCGTGGTGATGTTCGTCGTCCAGAACCGGATCGACCGCGCTCTCGCGGCCGAACCCGCCTCTTGAGTTGGAATCCGAAGAGGAGTCCTTTTATCGACCGCGGTCCGTCAGGATCGCGAGCTCTCGGGCCACGTTCTCGGAGGCCGTGTCCTTCCCCAAGCCGGCCAAGATATCGCGGAAACGCTCTTTCATGCGGTCCCTGAGGTCCGCATGTTCGAGAAGGGTCGTGGCCTCGCGGACGAGGTTTTCGGGAGTGAAGTCCCGTTGAATGAGCTCGGGGATGAGACGTTCCCGGGCGAGGATATTGACGATGCTGTAAAGGGGAGTTTTGACGAAGGGTTTTCCGACGGCATACGTGAGCGGCGAGATCCGATAAAAAGCGATGAGCGGAGTCCCCAACAAGGCCGCCTCGAGGTTCGCCGTGCCGCACGCGGAAAGCGCGAGGTCGGCCGCGGCGATGGCCTCATAGGCATCCCGGCGGAAGATATCGACGCGGGGACCGCCGGGCGGAAGGAACTTCTCCACGGCGGCGGGGTCGAGGTCTTCAGCCAGGACGAGCCCGAATTGCGCCGGGACCTGCCGAGCCAGGCGTCGGAC
>JBGOYP010000016.1:0-18333 GCA_041479785.1 Candidatus Aminicenantia bacterium
ATATAGACGGAATAGCTCATCAACGGAATGAGGACGCTGAAACCGAGGAACGTATATTCAGGGGCGGTCCATCGCGATTTTTGAGACGCAACGGCCGCCAGCCCGACCAGAGAAGCAGCCACCGCGAGAAGCCCGGCGATTTCCATCGAGGGACTAGCGACCAAGCCGTATATGATCTCGCCGATTTTTCTCGCGACCCAGGAGAAGAGTGATCCGAAGATATTTTCGCCCGCCGTAAAGGCCGTCCCCAACCAGATCTGCATATAGACTTTCCACGCCAACCATACCGCGGCGGGCGTAGCCACGAACGCGACACTCCGGAGGAATTTCCGTTCCCGCAGTTCGGCCGCGGCCAGACCTAACGCAACGATCGCCGCGATTTCGCGCGAGAGGACGGCCGCCATGACGAAGCCGAGGGCGGCCCCGAATCGGCCTCGGCGATGGAACCACAGCGCAGCAAGGATGAACGCGACCGTGGCCGCGTCCGGCGTCGTGCGGATGAGCGACGCGGCCAATCCGCCGCTGAGGATTAGAATCAAGGCCCAGGCCGGACAACGGCCGTCTTCGCCGAGCATCCGGGCGACGAGGACGACCGCCGCGATTCCGAGAGTCCAGCACAGAAATTGGTAGATATAAACGGCCACTCCGGCATTCCCTAGGCTCAGGATCCAGGCAAGCAACGGAATCATCAAACGGGATCCTCGAAACGCGGGATTGTCCATGGCGGCGACCGTCTCGTGGTTCCTCATGAACGGGTCCGTAGCGAGCGCCGCGTAGAACTGGCCGTCGTATCCATCCCGGCTCGTTTTCGGCGCGGCCGCGAGCGCGCCGGGATGCGGAGTATACTCGCCGAGACAGAGAAAGCCGCGAATATCACCGGCGTATCGGCCGTCCGCAACAATTAATATAAAAAAACCCCAGCCGAGAAAAGCGGCGACAAAAACGAACCATGGCCGGAATTTAGCCTTTGGCGGCCTGCCCGGCTTTTTTTTAGGCGACGTATCGATCCCGCCCATGTCCGAATATTATATCCTACGGTTTAGAAAACGAGCAAATTGGGATTGTGTCCCCATTTTCCCTTATGATATAAGGCAGATATGGGGCGATCCATGAATAACGCTCCGTCCGGTCCCGGCCCCGCGACGTCCTCCGGTCGTCCGCGCGGTCCGGCCTCAAATCTCGAGCGTTTTCTCCGGATCCTGACTTGGGTGTTCTACGCCTGTTTCGTCGTCCTCTGGTTCAAAGACAACATCGACGCCCTCAAAAAATATCGGCTCAGCTATCTCGTCGCTCTTGCTCCGCTTGTCATCGTCATCGGGGCGCGGCTCATTCTCGCGATGCGGCGGAAGTCGATCGTTGTCCGGTTCAAGCTCGACAAAACAATCGCCGCGATCGTCCTTCTTCTGATCGCGGCGACGGTCGTCCGATGGCCGTATCTCGTCTCCGGTGAACGGATGATCGATAGCGATTCGGGGATTTGCGTGTTAATGGGGAAACACATCGCCGAAGGGAAAATTCCCCCGATCTGTCTGTACGGGCAGAACTACGTAGGAAGCTTTCCGAGCCATGTCTATGGCGCCTTTTTCCTGGTGTTCGGCTATTCGATCAGCGTCCTGAAAATCGCGACGCTGCTGTTCTATCTGGGCTTCATCGTCATCCAGTTCCTGCTGCTGAAAAACGTCTTGTCTTTTCCCTTCGCCGGCGTCACGTCCCTGTTTTATGTTCTTCCCTTCGGCCAGCTTCTCCTCGTCAGCCTGGATAACTCGCTGGCCTGGGGACTGGTCCTTGCCCTGGGAACTACTATTCTGTGGATGGCGACGAAAATCGCCTTCGACAACAAATCGTCCTGGCTTCCCGCCCTGGGATTTGTCATGGGATTCTCGTTCTGGACACATCAGATTACGGCTCCGCTTATTCTCGCGGCCGTTTTGCTTCTGATGTTCAAGGCCCGCTTGGGGCTCAGGCCCCTTGCGACGCTTACGGTCTATGGGGGTCTCGGCGCCCTGCCGTTGCTTTTGCAGGAAGTCTTCGACCGGTTTCGGCTCGTCCCGTTTCTCGTCGGAGGAGAGAAGGGGTCCTTCGCCGCGGCGAAAGTGAAGGCTACGGTCCAAATCCTCAAGGCCCTGCTAGCGCCGTTGAACGAGGACCGGCTGGGGACGATTCTTCTCGTCGTCCTCCTCGCGGGCGTTGCGTCGCTCGTCGTCTTGACGGTCCGGTCCAAAGGCCGATCCCGGGCCTGGGTCTTTCTGCTCGTCTTGGCCGTTTTCGGCGGGACGCACTGGTTGTCCCGGTTCAGCGATAAAGGGGTTGTGAGGTATCTTTTTCCGTCCTATATTTTTCTTCCCGTCTTTCTGATCTCCCCGTTCTATCTTTTAAAATCCCGGTTCAAGACCGTTTTCGCGGCGGTCTTCGTCGCGGCCGTCGTGATCATGAACGGCTGGCCGGTCCACGTTTCCTACGCGGCCGATGTGAGAAGGGAATCCGTCGTACTGAAGCGCGTCGTTGAGGCGATGCGGGCGACCGGCGTCCGTTATTGGCTGGCCGAATACTGGGAAGCCTACGCCTTAACCGCCGTCAGCGGGGAACATCCGGTCGTCGAAACTGCGTATTACTCCCGATATTATCCCTACCGGCTCGCGATGTACGATCAGAACGACAACAACGGCGTCATCTTTCTCCGGACCCATGGGCCCGCCGAGGATTTCGATAAATTGTTGACGACCCTCGGGGTTCCCTTTCAGCGTCAGAACGTCGGCGAGGCGTCGCTGTTTTACGACATCGGAAGTCCGGTTTATCCGGAAGTCTTCTATGAGCGCGCCCCCGCGTCGATTCCCGGGCTTCAATTCGGCGGCATCCGGGAGAGGGCCGGTTTCCTGGACATTTCGTTCCGGATGGAGGCCGCCGGAGAACATACGAATTTCGGATTGACTGTCGAGATCCCTGGATACAGCAGGGTCACGACGAACATCCCCGATGAGGCGCGTGAATTCGTCGTGGAGATCCCCGCTCCGCCGCAGAAGAGGATCTCCGTCCGATACGGGCTGGATTTCCGGGCTCTCAAGATCCCGTCCACGGAGCGTGAAGTCACGTTTTCTTGCGCGGGGGAGAAGCCCGGGGAGCGAACGGATGCGATCGTCTTTCTTCGGGGCATCAACCAGCCATTTAAGCGGTTCGGTCGAACGGCCCGCGATTGCGAACGGGAAGCGGTGCTCGAGCTTCGGCCGCCGAAGAGCCGGGGAACCCGGCTGCGGTTGGAGTTGGGGAATCCATTCGATTTCGGGAACCGCAACTGGTACGGCCGTTACGTTCAGGCGGTGCGAATTTCAGTTGACGGCCGTCCGGCCGAAGAATTTTCTCTTCCGAAAGACCGGAACGTGCTGGACGTGGCCTTGGGCGGCGCCTTGTCCGACCGGCGGCCGGTGCTCGTAACGTTGGAATTCCGGTATCGCGGCGTATTCGACTATGCCCCGACCCAAACCCTCGCCGCTTACCTCGGAAAGGCCGAAATCGTTGACTAAATTTTTTCCTCGGCTTCTCCGCGTCCTGACCTGGGTGTTATATGCCTGTTTCGTCGTCCTCTGGTTCAAGGACAACGTCGATGCCCTCAAAAAATTTCGGGTCAGTTATCTCGTCGCGCTCGTTCCCCTTGTCATCGTTGTCGGCGTGCGACTCGTTCGCGCGATGCGGAAGACGAAGATCGTCGTCCGGCCCAAACTCGATAAAACGGTCCTTGCGATCCTGCTTCTCCTGCTCGCGGCGACGGTCGTCCGCTGGCCGTATCTCATGTTCGGAGACCGCCTGGTGAACGGCGACGATGGAATTTCGGCCCTGATGGGGAAACACATCGCGGAGGGGAAACTTCCCCCGATCTGTTTTTACGGACAGCATTACCTGGGAAGTCTCTCGAGCCATTTTTACGCGCTCTTTTTCCTGGTGTTCGGCTATTCGATTCCCATTCTGAAGATCGCGACGTTTTCGTTCTATCTGGGTTTCATCGTCATTCAGTTTCTGTTGTTAAAAGACGCCGTGTCCTTGTCCTTCGCCTTTGTTACGTCCCTCTTTTACAGCCTGCCCTTCGGCTATCTCCTCCTCGTCAGCATCGACAACTCCTCGGCCCATGGCCTAGTCCTTTTTCTGGGAAGCGTCATTCTTTTCATGGCGACGAAGGTCGGGTTTGCAAAAAAAACGTCTTGGCTTCCCGGTTTGGGGTTTGTGATCGGGCTTTCCTTCTGGACGCATCAGATCACCGCCTCTTTCATCCTTGCGGCCGTCTTGCTTCTTCTGTTCAAGGCGCGCTTGGGGCTCAGGTCTATAGCGACGCTGGCGGTCTATGGGACCTTGGGCGGACTGCCGTTGCTCTTTCAGGAAATCTTCGACAGGTTTCGGCTCGTTCCGTTTCTCGTCGGGGGAGAGAAGGGGTCTTTCGCAGCCGATAAGGTGAAAACGACGATTCAAAACCTCAAGGCGTTGCTTGCCCCGTTGAACGAGGACCGTTTGGGGACGATTCTCCTTGTCGTCCTCCTTCTGGGCGCGGCGTCGCTCCTCATCATGACGGTCCGGTCCAAGGGGAGGTCACCGGAAGCGATCTTTCTGATCTTCTTGGTTGTTTTTGCCGCGATGTACTGGTTTTCCCGATTCAGTGATAAATTCCAGGTCCGGTATCTGTATCCGGGGTACGTCGTCCTTCCCGCCGTGCTCCTTTCCCCATTTTATCTTTTGAAATCCCGGCTCAAGCCCGTATTTGCGGCGGGGTTTGTGGTTGTCGTGGTGATGACGAACGGCTGGCCGGCCCATGTTTCGTTTGCCAAATCCGTCAAAGACGAATCCCTCCAACTCCGGCAGATTGTCGACGCCCTTCGGGCGACGGGGGAACATTTTTGGCTGGGAGACTATTGGCCGGCCTATTCGATGACCGCGATCAGCGGAGAAAACCCCGTCATTGATTCGTTCGCGATGAACCGGTATCTTCCCTACCATCTGGCGCATTACGACGGGAACGACCGGGATAATTATATTTTCTTTCGAGCTCCGGGCGAGGCCGAAGATTTTTCGCATCTTCTCACGGCGTTCGGAATTCCTTTCGAAAGGAAAGTCGTCGGCGACACATCGCTGTTCTATAAAATCGGCAGCCGCGTCTTTCCTTACGTTCTTTCCGAAACCCCTCCGGCGGTCCTCCCGAGCGTGTCGGTCGACCGCGTCCGGGAAAAGGACGGGTATCTTGAGGTCGTCTTCAAAAGCGCCAGCCGTGAGGATGTTTCCGGGTTTCGAATAAATATGGAGATTCCCGGGTATAGTGCCGTGAGCGTCGCGGGGCCCGACGCTTCCGGGGAGGCCGTCGCGACGATCCCCGCGCCTCCCCGCACGACGTTCCCGGTTAAATATGAGCTGGATTTTAAGGCTTTGAGGATTCCGTCCTCGGCCCGCGAGTTCACATTCACGCGTCCCGCCGGCGGCCCCGCGGCGCGGACGGACCCGATCGTCTGTCTCCGCGGCATCAGCGGGCCGGTCGATCGTTTCGGGACAACGGTGAGGGATTGCGAAAAAGAGGTCGTGTTCGAGATTCTCCCTCCCCGGAGCCGAACGGCCAAGCTCCGTCTCATTTTGTGGAATCCTTTTGATTTCGCGGACCTTCGTTGGTACGGCCGGTATGAGCAGTCCGTTCGGGTCGCCGTCGGCGACTCGCCTCCGGTCGAGATCCCGCTCCGGGATATCCGGAATGCGGTCGAAATCGGCTTAGCCGATGCGGTTTCGGCGAACAGGCCCGTGCCCGTCACCCTCACGTTCCGGTATCGTTCGCAATTCAATTTCGTGCCGACCCAGGTCCTCTCGGCTTTTCTCGTGCGGGCGGACCTCCTCGACTAGGGGCCACCGATTTTCTTGACAGGCCTCCGCGGGGGCGTTATAGTTTTTCCGTGCTTTGGGAATCCCGTTTTTCATGACAATCTCAAAGATCTCTGACGACATGTCCAAGGAGGAACGACCATGCCGATTAAAGTGAAAAGCTCCCATCTGCCCTTCGGCGATCAACAGACGGCGCCGTGGTACAGAAAAAACATCCTGTCGGTCAAACAGTTCAGCCGCGACGACCTGGAATACGTCATCAGCGTCTCCCACGAGATGCGGATCATGGTCGAGCGGATCGGGACGTTCGACCTGCTCAAGGGAAAGATTCTGGCGAATCTCTTCTATGAACCGTCCACCCGCACGTCCTCCTCGTTCATGGCGGCCATGCAGCGTCTCGGCGGCGCGGTCATCCCGATCAGCGAAGTGAAGTACTCGTCCGTTGCCAAAGGCGAAAGCTTGCCCGACACCGTCCGGACGCTGGCCTGCTATGCCGACGTGATCGTCATCCGTCATCCCGAGGTCGGCTCGGCGGCGCTCGCCGCCAAGCACGCGGGCAAACCGGTGATTAACGCCGGCGACGGCGTGGGCGAACACCCGACCCAAGCCCTGCTCGACACGTTCACGATCCGCGAGGAACTGGGCCGGCTCGACAACCTGACCGTGACCATGCTCGGCGACCTGAAATACGGGCGCACGGTCCATTCCCTCGCCCGCCTGCTTACGCTGTTCGACGGGATCAAGCTGAACTATGTTTCGCCCGACATCCTGCGTATGCCCCAGGACGTCATGGACGAGGTCGCGGAGAAAGGCATCCCGCAGAAAGTCCACGACACGCTCGACAAGGTCCTGCCCAAGACCGACGTCCTCTACGTCACGCGCGTCCAGCGGGAGCGATTCGAAGACGCGGGGGAATATGAGAAGGTCAAGAACGCCTTTGTCATCACTCCCGACATAATGACAGCGGCTAAGAAAAATATGATCGTCATGCACCCCCTGCCGCGCGTCACTGAAATCAGCATCGAATTCGACTCCGACCGGCGCGCCGCCTATTTCCGCCAGATGGAGTATGGCTTATATGTCCGGATGGCCTTGCTCGCGATGGTCCTGGGCAAAGCCTAGAAAGGGGAGAACCATGGACGATCGTCGCTCTGGTTCCGGGAACGAACGGAATTTTCGTCTCAGTCGAAGGCGGTTTTTAACCGGGTGCGCGGCCGCCGCGGGCGCGGCGGGCCTCGCGGGAACGCCGCGCTGGATCTCCGGCGGGCCGGGCCGCGAACGGGTCCGGGTCCGGATCCTTTATGCCCTGCACGGCGTCCGACAGGACGGGCCTGACTGGCCGAATAAAGGATTCGATTTCGGCCCGGCCATGGACCGCATTAATAACGAACTCGGTCGGCGGTTGTCGGACTTTGTCTTCCTGCCGGCAATGGCCAACGGACCCGAGCAAGCCCAGAAGATCATCGATGAGGATAAAACCTCTCCGGTGGACGGATACCTCGTCTATCAAATGAACTGCTGGAATCGCGTCGCCCAGGCGGCCGCCGCGACGGGCAAACCCGTTCTTTATGCCGATTTCCAGTATGGCGGCAGCGGAGGGTTCCTGGTGTACACGGCCCAGTTTCTCCGGGCCGGGGCGAGAAACGTCGGCTTTGTCGCCTCGTCGCGGACCGAGGACCTGGCCGAGGCGGCGCGTTGTTTCGCTGACGCTAAAGCTGCCGGGCCGGGATTCGATTTCGCCGCGGCCACGGCCCGCCTCCGAACGTCGCGCACGCCCCGTCCCGGGGACCTCTCTTTCGCGAGGGACAACCTCAAGGTTTTGTCGGCGGCCGAGACCGTTCGCCGATTGAAGGCCTCTAAAATTCTGGCCGTTCGCGACGAAAAATCGGGCCCGGCGCCCTCGGTCATGGGCATTCCGGTCTCGTTCATTCCCTTCGCCGAAGTCAACGCCGCGTGGGCCGCGGCGGACAAGAACGAAGCGCGCGCGATCGCCGAGCGCTGGCTCAAGACGGCGGCGCTCGTCGATGGCGTAAGCCGGGCCGAACTTGAAAACTCGGCGGCGATGTACTTGGGGGAAAAAGCGGTCCTTAATAAATATGGGGCCAATGCCATCACGATCAATTGCCTCGGCGGCTTCTACGGCGGCAGTATCCATGCCTACCCCTGCCTGGGTTTTCATGAGCTGAACAACGAGGGCCTCGTCGGCGGCTGCGAATGCGATATTCCCTCAGCGGCGGCCATGGTCGCCGGCTCGGTGCTGACCCAGGGCCGGCCGGGTTTCATCTCCGACCCCGTCCTGGAAACGTCGCGACGGCGCATCATCTACGCCCATTGCGTCGCGTCGAACAAGGTCTTCGGACCGTCGGGGGCCGCCAACCCGTTCCAGATCCTGACCCATTCGGAGGACCGGCAGGGCGCGTCCGTGCGGTCGCTTCTTCCCGCCGGTTTTATGACGACGACCATCGAGCTGTCCGAGCCGCGAAGAGAAATTCTCCTCCACCGGGCGAAAAGCGTCGGAAACGACCCCGACGACCGGGCCTGCCGGACCAAGCTCGTCGCGGAGCCTGTCGGCGATTTCGAGAAACTCTTCACGCAATGGGACAAATGGGGGTGGCACCGGGTGACGTTTTACGGCGATCTCAGAGACGCCGTCCGGTCGCTCGCGGCCGAGATCAGATGGACCGTCGTCGAAGAAGCCTGAGTCTCCAACCGCAGGGATAAATCATAACGACAACGAAGGCGGTTTCCGTGATCATAAACGCACGGAAGCCTTAAGGAGGGTCACCCCGGCTAGGTTCCGGGCTTGACTTCTTTCCTCTCAAAAGCTAAAATTTTATTTAATTTTATCGCGTTCCAACCGTTTATCATCGGGTAGAAATAGACATCTATTTCTACCCCATAAATAGCCGCATGACGTTGGAGGATGCAGATGGAGAAAAAGCCATTCAACGCGTTTGACATGGCTCAAAATCAGTTCGACGGCGTGGCCGAAAAGCTCGGCCTCGACCAGGCGACCCGCGATTTGCTCCGCAACCCGTTGCGCGAGTACCACTTCCTAGTCCCCGTCCGCATGGACGACGGTAGCTACCATGTCTTCAAGGGCTTCCGGGTCCAGCACAACGACGCTCGCGGCCCCTGCAAAGGCGGCATCCGATTCCACCCGCATGAGACCGTGGACACGGTCCGGGCTCTGGCCATGTGGATGACCTGGAAGACGGCCGTCGTGGACATCCCGCTCGGCGGCGGCAAGGGCGGCGTCATCTGCGACCCGCACAACCTCAGCGACCGCGAGCAGGAAGGCATCTGTCGCGGTTGGATCCGCCAGGTCGCCCGCAATGTCGGCCATGAACAGGACGTCCCCGCGCCCGACGTCATGACCCACGGCCAGCACATGCTCTGGATGCTCGACGAGTTCGAGCGGATCCGCGGCGCCAAATTCCCCGGTTTCATCACCGGGAAGCCTGTCGGCATGGGCGGCTCACTCGGCCGGACCGAGGCGACGGGGTACGGCGTCATGTACACCGTCCGCGAGGCGATGCTCGAACTCGGCATCGACATCAAGAAAACCGTCGGCGCGTTCCAAGGCTTCGGCAACGTCGCGCAGTATGCGGTCCGGCTCTTCCGCCGGTACGGCGGCAAACCCATCTGCGTTTCGTGCTGGGACCAGGCCGATCAGACGGCCTACACCTTCCGCCGGGAAAGCGGCATCGACCCGGACGAGCTTATCGCCATCACGGACAAGTTCGGGACCATCGACAAAGTCAAGGCGCGCCAGGTCGGCTACGAGATCCTTCCCGGAGAGGCTTGGATCGAGCAGGAGGCCGACCTCCTCGTGCCCGCCGCCCTGGAGAATCAGATCACGGCCGCGAACGTCACCAAGATCCATAAGCGGGTAAAGGTGATGGCCGAGGGCGCCAATGGCCCGACGACCCCCGAGGCCGACGAGGTCATCCGCGAGCGCGGGATCTATCTGATCCCCGACTTTCTGTGCAACGCCGGCGGCGTCACCTGCAGCTACTTCGAGCAGGTTCAGTCCAACATGAATTATTTCTGGACCATGAATGAAGTCCTGACCCGGCTCGACGAGAAGATGACGGCGGCCTTCAAGGCCGTCTCCGAGCTCGCCCGGACGAAGAAGATCTACCAGCGCGACGCCGCGTATATGATCTCGATCTCGCGTGTCGCCGAGGCCTGCCGCTTACGCGGCTGGATCTGAGCGGCGCTGATTTCGTGGTAAAATAAAAGAGGCTCCGAACCGCCGGGGCCGCACTCCGTATTCTCGGGCGAGGAGACAGGCATGACCAAGCCGAAGGACTCCGACCTTTTCCCGGGCGGACTACTTCGCGAACGGGTCAAGGAGCTGAGGTGTCTTCAAGACGTCGTCAAGCTCATCGAGGCGCCCGGTTTACCCTCGCATAAGGTCCTTCAAGGCGTCGTGGACCTGATCCCCTCGGGTTGGCTCTTTCCCGAGCTCTGCCGGGCCCGGATTAAGTACCGCAAGGCGGTGTTTTATTCTGAAGGCTTTATCGAGACCTCCTGGATGCTGCGCGTGGCCTTGCGCGCCCACAACGTCATGGTCGGGTCGCTCGAAGTCTGCTACTTCGAAAACGCTTCGGCCCGCGAGGACCCATTCCTGCTCGAAGAGAGGAAGCTCTCCGAGCTGATCGCCACGCGTCTCAGCCGGCAGATCGAAGAGTGGGAAAACGTCGCCCATCCCTTCCTCCCGAGCGTTCCGGCCGAGCCGAGCGTCCCCCGCAAGGCCGAATGGCAAGTGCTTATCGACCTCCTCAAAGAAACCGACCCGATGCTCTATAAACGTGTCCTGCGCCGGCTGATGAACCACTTGCACTGGCAGGGCGTTCCGGGCGTCCAAGGCCTGCTCCTCTATTTCGCGCCCGAGTTCGGCGCCGGCCGTCCCGAGCTGTCTCGCGATGAGAACCAGCCGCTGCCCAAACAGAACGTCGAAATCCTGGAGAAGACCTTCGAAGCGGCGATTTGGATCGCCTCGCTGGCGTTGACCGACAAGGAGTTGTCCTCGCTCATCAAGCAGTGGATGCGCCAGGACAAGCTCGGGTTTTTCATGGTCGCCATCGAGAAACGTGATATTTCGCTCGTCGAGATCAAGGAGATCATCAACCGCTTCGCCCGTTCGACGCGGAAGGACGAGCAGGCGCTCTCGCGCGCGGACGACCTCCAGGGCCGGATCGCCCTCATCCGCCGCTTCCTAAGCGAGCGGCTGGAGTTCATCCGGATCGCCCGCGAATATATGACCGTTCACGATTTCGGCCGGCTTCTCGGCCGCGTCGCCGGACCGAGCCAAGGAACGGGCAAACTCGGAGGAAAATCGGCGGGTATGCTCCTGGCCGAGAATATTCTGCGCAAGAAGGCCCAAACCGACGCGTCGATCGGAGATCTCCGCGTTCCCGAATCGTGGTTTATTACGTCGGACGGACTGCTCGATTTTATCCATTATAACTTCCTGGAAGACCTCCAGAGCCTCAAGTTCTCGCCGATCGAGGAGATCCGTCAAAATTACGCCTATATCGAGCAGGTCTGCAAACAATCCTTCTTCTCGCCCGAGATGCTCGGCCAGCTCCGGCTCATACTCGACGATATGGGAGACAGCCCGCTCATCGTCCGGTCGTCGAGTCTCCTCGAGGACAGCAAAGAGACGGCGTTCTCCGGCAAGTACCGCAGCCTCTTCCTGGCGAACGCCGGGACGAAAGAGGAGCGGTTGGCGGCCCTCGCCGACGCCGTCGCTGAAGTCTATGCTTCGATCTTCAACCCTGACGTTATCCAGTACCGGGCCGAGCGCGGGCTGCTCGATTATTACGAGGAGATGGCCGTCCTGATTCAGCGCGTCGTCGGGACGCGCGTCGGCCGGTATTTTTTCCCGGCCTTCGCCGGCGTCGCCTTCGGGAACAACGAATTCCGCTGGTCGCCGCGCATCCGGCGCGAGGACGGCGTGTTGCGGTTTGTCGCCGGACTGGGGACACGGGCCGTGGACCGCGTCAGCAACGACTATCCCGTGCTTTTAAGCCCGGGCCAGCCGAACATCCGGGTGAACGTGATGCCGGACCAGATCGTCCATTACGCCCAGAAACACATCGACGTCATCAACATGGAGACGCGGCGCTTCGAAACCCACCCGATCGACCAGGTCATCCGCGACGTGGGCACCGCGTTCCCGCTCTGGGACCGCATTCTCTCCGTGTATGACGGGAGCACGGTCCGAAAGGCGAACCGGGCGCTGAATGACCCGGCCCGGGACGAGATGGTCGTGACCTTCGCTGGGCTCATCGATGGCACAGGCTTCGTCAAACAGATGCGGGAAATTATGCGCGCCCTGCGCGAGGCGTTCGGGATGCCCATGGACGTCGAATTTGCCCATGACGGCAAAGACCTCTATATCCTCCAATGCCGGCCTCAGAGCCGCTTCGATGACGAGGAGCCGGTCGTCCTCCCGGCCATGGTCCCGGACGGGAAAAAGCTCTTTTCGGCCCGGAAATTCGTCTCCAGCGGTCATATCTCCGGCCTCCGGACAATTGTTTACATCGACCCGGAGGAATACGCCCGGATCGCGTCCCTGACCGACATGGTCGCCGTCGGCGATGCGGTGAGCCGCCTCAACGCCAGGCTGCCCCGCCGCTCGTTTATCCTCATGGGGCCCGGGCGGTGGGGCAGCCGGGGCGACATCCGGCTCGGCGTCAAGGCCACATATTCGGATATCAGCAATACGGCGATGTTGATCGAAATCGCCCGCAAGATCGGGAACTACGTTCCGGACCTCTCCTTCGGGACGCATTTCTTCCAGGACCTGGTCGAAGCCCGGATCCGGTACCTGGCGCTCTACCCGGACGAGGAGGGCGTGGTCTTTGCCGAAGAGTTTTTCAAGAACTCGCCCAACATCCTGGCGAGCCTTCTGCCGGAGTATGAATATCTCACTCCCGTCGTGCGGGTGATCGACGTTCCGGCGGTTACGGGCGGCTGCGAGTTGACGGTCGCGATGGACGCGGTGCGGGAACAGGCGCTCGGGTTTTTAACTGATCCCAAGCCGGGGGAAACGGCTTAGCGTTTTTTAGGCTGCGACCCGTCCTGGCAGGGTTCATCCTCCCGATAATTCCGGGAAATCTCCGGGTCGGGGACGGATACGCAGGAGCGCAAGGGTTCCATTTCTTTTTTGCAGCAGAGCGGGGCCGGTTTGCCCTGCTTTCCCTTGACCTGCTTATGGCAGATATCGCAGACATATATCAATTCGCTCATGGTCAGCCTCCGGGTTTTCGGATTTTCTCGAGGCAAATACTTTAACATGACGGAAGGACTTATTCAAGCCGGGCCTCAGCTTCGGCTTGAACCGCCTTGACACGGCGGCGGCGTGGCAATACATTTAGATTCTTCAACCCTGACCCGAAAGGATAGCGAACATGGTCATTGAGAACGGAACCCAACCTAAAAAGCGCGTCGGTTTCCGCGCCGCCGTATCGACGGGACTATTATTGTCCTTTGTCGCCGCGGCCGCGATCGGCGTCGTGATGTTTTTCCGGCCTGAAAACAGCCCCGAAGCCTGGACCTTTCTGGGTGTTGACCGGGAAGGCTGGGGCGAGACGCATAAGGTTTTCGTCCTGATCCTGCTCGGCTTTACCGTCCTCCATCTCCTCTTCAACTTGCAGACGTACAGGGACTATTTCCGCCGGAAAAAACCGTAGCCCCTCCCGCCGCTTTTACTTTTTTTTTGAAGAGTTTCTTGAAGGAAGCGTTCGTCCGTTACTTCCCCTTCTTATAGCTCACGGCCAGGTCGCCGAGGCTTTCGGGATGAATGCTCGTTTCGAAGTTGGCGAGGCCCTTCATGTAATCAAAATATTCGGCCGTTCCTCCGCCGTACCCGCCTCGAAAACGCCCCCGGCTCGGCCCGGAGACGTTATGCGCCGCTATGCAGCCGCCCTCGACGACCTTCGGGATGACGGCCTTGGCGTAATTCGTGTACCACTCCTTGTCGGCGTCGATGAATACGAAATCGAACGGACCGGTCAGCTTTTCGACGAGGTCATGGGCATCGGCCAGGCGGGCGTCGACGAAATCGATGAGCCCGCTTTCCTTGAAATGGGCGACGGCTTGGGCATGACGCTCCTCGTCGATATCGATGGTGATCAGCTTACCGTTGGTCTTGCTGAGGGCCCAAGCGATCCACGTGCCCGAGTGCCCCGTCGAGGTCCCGATCTCGAGGCCGCGCGTATAGCCGTTCTTGAGGACGAGGTCGAATAAGACCTTTCCGTCCCGCTCGGAAACGTTCATATCGTACCAACCGTGCCGCATCTTATCCAGGAAGGCTTGGACCCTGCCGTCGAGGGATTTGTCAACGACCTGGGCGAGGTTGATCATGGCGAATCCGGCCATAAGAGTGGCGGCGGCTCCGAAACCGAGGACGAGGAATTTCTTCATCGGAGTTCTCCGTTCATGTCTTTAGACGATACGATGGAGAAATTCCTTTCAAACTAAGGAATCGCCTTCCGGACCGTCGAGAACTTTTCGTACTCCCGGATTTAGGGTACGCAGAGCTCTGCGGACCAAAAGGGATAGCCGCGGATTTCAAAAAATGATAAGATGAAACGACTTTGAAAGGTGCGACGTCCATGATCGGACAAGTCATCATCGTAGGCGCCGGCGTCGCCGGCCTGACGCTCGCGGACCGGCTCTCCGAAGCGGGGATTCGGCCGGTCCTGGTCGAGTGCGAAGACCGCGTCGGCGGCTTGGCCCGCAGTTTCCGCTATCCGAACAACGCGGTCTTCGATATCGGACCGCACCGCTTCCACACCGACGACCCGGCGGTTCATACGTATATCGAAACGACGCTCGGGGACAATATCATCACTATCGACCGCGATAGCCAGCTGTACCTTTTCGGGAAGTACCTGCCTTGGCCCATCACCCTGAAGAACGTCCTGGCCTTACCACCGTGGATGCTCATTCAGACGGGCCTGGACCTCCTCGTCCCGAGGAAAGCGCACACCGAGTCGTTCGAAGACTACATTATCGAGAAGTACGGGCGGACGCTTTTCCGGGCGTTCTTCAAGCCGTATACGGAAAAATTTTTGGACTATACATGTTCCAATTTGCATCGTGACTGGGCCGAGGCCGGCATCAACCGGGCAACGATCGATAAGCAGGTCAAGACAAGCTCGCTCGGGGCGCTCATCAAATCGGTGCTTTTCGCCAAGAACCCGCAGACCAAGTTCCTTTACCCCAAAACCGGCGGCGTCGGCGCATTCTGCGACGTTCTGGCCGAGAAGGTGAAGGCGCGGGGAGGCCGGATTCTGGTCTCGTCGCAAATTGAGGAATTCAACCTCGAGAACGGCGGCCGGATCCGCGGCGTCGTCACCTCGTCCGGCGAGGAGATTCCCGCGGATTATGTGTTCTGGTCCGGGGCCCTCGACGCCCTGCGCGCTCTCGGCCGGGCCCCGGAGAGCGTCCCGCGCCTGCACTATGTCGCCACCGTGCTCTTCAACTATCTTGTGTCCGGCCGCATCCCGCACAAATTCCAGTGGTGTTATTTCGGCGACGCCGACATGGAAGTGGACCGCATCTCCGTCCCGCGCAACTTCAATCCCGATATCGTCCCGCCGGGGAAAGAGGGCCTGTGCATCGAAGTCACGTGCACCGAGGATTCCCGGTGGTGGACCGACCCGTCCCGGTTCGATTGCGTGATCGAGTCTTTTATGTTGCATGCCGGACTGATGAAGTCGCTTGATCACGTGGAGGACGTCCACGTCGAACGCATCCGCCGGACATACCCCCTCTACACGCTCAATTATCCGCGCAAGCTCCGGGCGATGTTCCGGTGGGTGAACGAATCGTGGTCCAACCTCGCGCTCATCGGCCGGACGGGCCGGTTCTGGTACAACAACATGGACCATTCCATTGCCGCTTCGCTTCAGGTCGCCGACGGCTTCCTGGCCGATTATCAACAGGGGCGCCTCGGCCGCGGCCCGAAATACGCGGCCGAAGACCGACATCTCGGAGGTTGAGGGGTTGGACAGCACCCGCCATTACGATAAGGTCGTCTCTAAACAGCGTCGCACCCGGTTCGCGAGCTGCGGCTATCAGGACCGGTTCGACCCGTTCGTCCTCAACAAGGACCCCCGTCTCCACCGTTTGTACAGCGAACTGTTCGAGAGTGTTCTCGCCGGGCTCTCCGTCGGCCGGCTCTTGGATGTCGGCGCCGGGACGGGCATTTATTTCGACGCCCTCGCGCCCTTCGCCCGGGACATCGAAGCCCTCGACCTTTCAGAAGACATGGTCCGCGTCGCCTCGGAATACTGCCGGGCCAACGGCCTGGACCACATCCATCCGCGCGTCGGGACGGCCGAACGTTTGCCGTTCGGCGACGGCGAGTTCGACGCGGTGATCGCCCTCGACCTCCTCCACCATGTGCCGGACCTCGAGCGGACGCTCGCCGAGGTGGGCCGGGTGCTGAAGACCGGTGGTTATTTTTTTGTGTTTGAGCCGAATATTCTGAACCCGCTGATGTTTCTCGCCCACCTGATCCCGCGTGAGGAGCGGCTCGCCCTGCGCCGCAACCGGCCGGCCGCGCTGAAACGGAACCTGGACGCTCGGTTCGAGACCGTCCTCTGGCGAGGCGTCTCGGCCATGGTGACCCGGAGCGCCGGCCTCAAGCGATTGGCCTTCGACGCGTACCTCAAAGCCTGGACCCTGATCCGTCTCCAGAAATTCTATACCCGCCAGGCGTGGCTTGGCCGTAAAAAAAGCCCGCGATGCACATCACCCTGATCAACCCGAACATCGTCTCGCAGAAAGACGATTTCTCCGGGAGCGGTATCCCGTATCTCCCCATCGGCCTGGCCCTCCTCGCCGCGTATCTCCGCGAACAAGGGCATGCCGTTCACGTCGTCGACGCCTTCGGGTCGGCCCCGGACCGGATCCGGAGCACGAAGACCCATGTCACCCAGGGACTCGCCGCGGACGAGACCGTCGCCCGCGTCCCGGCCGAGACCGAAGTCCTCGGTTTTTACGCCCATTTGACCGTCACCCATCATGCCCTTCTCGACATCATCCGGGCCGCCAAGTCGCGATTTCCCGGACTTCCGACGATTGTATTAGAGAACGGGAACATCGTCAATTCCTACTCGCTCCGCCAGGTCTATCCGGATTTCTTTGCATCGGGGGTGGACCATGTCGTGCTCGGCTATCTCGAACGGCGGACCGCGCGGCTCCTCGAAGCCGTTCGCGGTGCGACCGCGGCGCCCGAGATCGCCGGCGTCATGTCCAGGGCTCGAGCCGGCCGGTTCGACCCCCCGGACGACGACAAGCATAACGCCGACCTCGACGGCCTGCCGTTTCCGGCCTGGGACCTGTTTCCGCTGGAGAATTATTGGAAACTCGGCTACGCTCACGCGCCGTTTACGACCCGCCGTTACCTCGCCCTTTTAACCTCGCGCGGATGTCCGTTCGATTGCGGCTTCTGTATCTCGCCCGAGGTCAGCGGCCGGCGCTGGCACGCCCGGTCGGCCGAGAACGTCGCCGACGAGATCCAGTTCATGACGGAGCGCTTCGGGGTCCGCGAGTTTCATTTCGAGGATGTCAACCCGACGCTCGACCCCAAGCGGATGGTCCGGTTGAGCCGGATCCTGATCGAACGCAAACTCGATGTCTTATGGAAGCTCGCCCAGGGGACGAAACTCGAATCGCTCGACGAAGAGATCGTCACGATCATGGCGAAAGCCGGATGCCGCTATGTGTCGTTTTCGCCGGAATCGGGTTCGCGTCGCGTCCTCGAACTGATGGGCAAACCCGTGGATTTACCCCATGCGATTCGCGTCGCGCGCTGGTTGAAACGGAATTCGGTCAACTCCCAGTCGTGCTTTGTCATCGGCTACCCCGGCGAAACGGCGGCCGACCGGACGTTAACGGCCCGTCTCGTCCGCCGGCTCGCCCGCATCGGCGTGGACGAGGTCGCTCTGTTCATCATCACGCCCATGCCGGGCTCCCGAATTTTCCGCCCGATGGGCGGCGCGGAGCGCTCTTTCGAGGAGTTGACGTTCACTCCGACCTGGCGCGAGGACTACCGGCGCCTGGCGCGATATCGGAAGGCGGTTTACTTGGAGTACTTCCTGCTGAAGCTCGTATTCCACCCGTGGCGGACTCTGGGATATGCTTGGGCGTTGGCGACCGGCCGCTTCAAGACGAAAGTCGAGATGACGATTTATCGGAAATGGAAGGTCATGAGGCTCATGGACGCCGGGCGACGGACGTCCCCCCGTGGCCAAGCATGATAAAAGAGCTTGACGTGAATAAAAATATATGGGAGGGACAACGAACATGGCACAAAAACTAGCGCGGATCTTCGGGATCTTCGGCTTGGCCGCCGTCGTCGGGCTGGCCGGCGCGTGCGCCGCAAAACCCGAACCGGCGACGTTCGTCATCACAAACGGGAAGATCGTGACCATGGATGCGGCCATGCCGCAAGCCGAAGCCCTG
>JBGOYP010000017.1:0-18230 GCA_041479785.1 Candidatus Aminicenantia bacterium
CGATCTCTTCCTTATTTTTGTTGAGGGCGACCACATTGATCAAGCTGGGCGAGATTTGGGCCGCGACTTTGGCCGAATCATCCGTCTGGGCGAGGCCCGAGGGAACGGCCAGCATGAGGCCAAAAACAACGATGAAAAGAACGCGGGTTTTGGCGATCATAAGTCCTCCTGATCGTCCGAATGGGCTCGGACGATATGTAAAAATTATCATACATTGACAGCTCCCCGAAGTCAAGGTAGCATGAGTTTTCATGGCTCGTCCTAAAATCAGGCTGGGGCTCGTCGTCTCGATCGGCCTCGTCTTTCTGGCGATCTTTCTCGTCAAGGCCAAGAACGAGATGGCCGACTTCGAAGTCAACTACAAGGCCGGGCACCGGCTCGCGATGGGCGAAACGCTCTACCGAACATCGGACAGTCACTGGCAATTCAAATACTCGCCCTTTTCGGCATTCCTCTATCTCCCGTTATCGTTTCTTCCGCTTCCCGTCGCCAAAGCCCTCTGGTATATTCTCATCCTCGCGTCGATGGGCTGCATCTTGGTCCTGACGACCGGGATGGCCTCTTCGCTTTCGAGCCTCTCCCCTTTTGGACCCGCGCTCCTTGCCGTGTTCGTCCTTGCCAAATATCTTCTTCGGGAACTGCAACTCGGCCAGATCAACGCCCTGATCACGGCGATCCTGACCGTCATGATCTGGCTCCTTGTCCGGGACGAGCCCGCGTCATCTCGGCGGCGGGCGTGGCTGGCGGGTCTGCTGTGGGGTCTGGCCACGGCCCTCAAGCCTTATGCCGTGATCTTCCTCCCTTATTTCGCGCTGAAGAAAAAAGGACGCCTTTTAGCGGCGGGATTTCTTACGATCGCCGCCACTTTGCTCGTTCCGGCGGGATTTTACGGCTTCCGCGGTTGCTTCAACGTCATCGGAGAATGGGGAAGCACGCTGGCCCGGTCCACGCCTATTCTCTATGCGTCGCAGGATAACATCTCGCTCATCGGATTTTTTATCAAATGGACGAATCACGTCCTCCTCTCCTACATTCTGTACGCTGCCAGCGTCGCGCTTCTGGCCGTCTTGACGCTGCTGACGATTTTCCGCGGCAAGCGCCTTTCCAAGCCGATCCTCCTCGAAGGCGCTCTCCTTCTCCTGCTCATCCCTCTCGTCTCACCTCTCGGCTGGGACTATACA
The DNA here is from genome assembly GCA_041479785.1 of Candidatus Aminicenantia bacterium. GTDB lineage: Bacteria > Acidobacteriota > Aminicenantia > Aminicenantales > UBA4085 > JBGOYP01. Next base: position 1,182 of record JBGOYP010000017.1, read on the forward strand.
TTCCTCTCTTCGTACGCGGCCGTCGTCTTGATTCTCATAGGCTGGCGCGCATTCCCCAAACCGGCCCGGGTCCTGCTGGCCGTGAACTTCGCGATTATCGCCCTGTCCATATATGACCTCCTTGGACGCCAGACCTATGCCGTTTTCATGTCCTGGTCCGTTTTGACGGTCAATTTTCTTGTTGTCGCCGTTGCTTTGATCATGCTGAGGTGGAAGAGAACGGCCTGACGGTTCTTCGATATGGACGACCGCGACTCGCTTCGGACGCTCTATCTGCTGACCCTGGTCGGCAGCCTGGTCTGGCTGGGCGCTATCGTCCTCGCTCCGTATGCGCGCAGCCGCTCCAGTCCGGTTTTCCCATTCCTCTATGCCTGTTTTTCTCCGGTCTGTCATCAAATTCCAGCTCGCTCGTTCCGGCTCTTCGGTTTTCCGCTGGCCGTCTGCGCCCGCTGTCTCGGGATTTACACGGGCACGTTTGGGGGGCTGGTTATCTATCCTTGCCGGCGCCGATTTGAGCGCGTCCGCCTGCCGAGCCTCCGGCTCTTTCTTACCGTCTCGGCCCCGGTCGTTCTCGACACGGCCGGAAACGCCCTCAATCTCTGGAACACGGCCAACGGACCCCGCTTTATCCTGGGATTCATCTGGGGACTCATCCTCCCCTTTTATTTTCTGACGGGACTCGGCGAGCTTGTCTTGAGACGCAAGAAACGCTAGAATGAAACCTCTTTCGTCAATGGAGCAGATCATGAACGGACAGAAACCCAGTCCCTGGACGCCGGCCCTGGCCGGCGGCGCGGCCGCGGGGATCCTCTCCGGGATCCCCGTCGTCAACTGTCTGTGCTGCCTGTGGATCATCGGCGGCGGGATCCTGGCCGCTTATCTCTACGGGAAGAATACGCCCGCCGTTCTGACCTCGGGCGACGGCGCGATCGTCGGAGCGTTCGCCGGCGTCATCGCCGCCGTCGTCGATTCCATGATCAGCATTCCGTTCCAGGCCATCAATGCCGGATTCCTGAAACGCATCTTCGATCGACTCGCCGATTACGGCGACGCGCTTCCGTCCGGATGGGAAACCTGGTTCGTCCGCGGGCCGTTCTCGATCGCCTGGTTTTTCCTCGGGTTGCTCATCTCGGCGGCGATATTCGCCGCCTTCGGAGCGCTCGGCGGCATCCTCGGAATAGCTCTCTTCGGGAAAAAACCGGCCGTTCCGCCCACGGCGCCGCCGCAGCCTCCTCAGTCCGCCCCGCCGGCCCCGCCCCTGCCATGAAACGCCTCAAGACCCAGGTCATCGTCAATCCGGCCTCGGCCAAGGGGGAAACGCGCAAAAGGTGGAGCCAGATCCGGGAGGGCATCCGTAACGTCATTCATGAATTCAAATTCGAGTTCACGGAGAAGCCGCTTCACGCCACCGAACTCACGCGCGCCGCGATCAAAGACGGGACGGAACTCGTCATCGGCGTCGGCGGCGACGGGACGATGAATGAGATCGCCAACGGGTTTTACGAGGCGAAGAAAATCATCAACCCGGACACGACGCTCGGCATTGTCCCCTCGGGCACCGGATGCGACCTGACCCGAAGCCTCAACATCCCGAACAAGCTCAAGGATGCTATGGCCATCATCTCCGAGGCTCCGTCCTGCCCGATCGACGTCGGCAAGGTCCGTTTCCGCTCGTCCGCGGGTCAAGACGAGGAGCGCTTCTTCCTCAACGTCGCCGATTTCGGCGTCGGGGGCGAGGTCGTCCAGATGGTCAACCGGAAGCGCATGGAACGAAAGGCCTCGTCTTACATCCGCTGCTTGGTAGCGACGATGGCCCAGTACAAGAACAAACGCATCCGGATCACGGTCGACGGCCGGGACCTTCCCCGAGATGAATACCTGATCGGCGCGATCGCCAATGGCCGGATCTTCGGGAAGGGAATGAAAGTCGCGCCTCAAGCCCGTCTCGACGACGGCTTATTCGACGCCGTGTTCGTCAAGGGCATGAAATTTCTGGAATTCTGCACCAAGGGCTGGAGGCTCATGAACGGGTCCCATCTCCGGCTGAAAAAAGTTTCCCATATGCGGGGCCGCCGGATCGAAGCCGTCCCCGAAGAAAACGAACGCGTCCTCATCGAATTGGACGGCGAACAGCTCGGGACCCTGCCGGCGACCTTCGAAATCGTTCCTTGCAGCCTGCTGGTTAAAGGCTATTTGTAGGTCGAACACCTCGCCGCCAGCCGGACATCGTTAGTGACGATGAGCCGGCCCGAAGCGTCTCGGAATTCGATAATCCGCCCCTTTTTCGGGGCCGTCTCCCGGACATAAAGAGACTGGACTTTATGGACATAAAACTGAGTTTCCTGAAAAGGCGGGATCCCGTCATATCGGTCGACCGCGGTGCGGCCCGCGTTGTACGCGGCTATGACCAGGTCCGTCCGGCCGCCGTAAACATTCGTTAAATTTTTTAAATGCCTCACGCCGCCTTCGATGTTGGCGGCGGGGTCGAACGCGTCTTTCACCCCATAATCTTTGACCGTCTCGGGCATGAGCTGCATGAGACCGAGGGCGCCTTTTGTCGAGACCGCGAAACGGTTGTAATCGGATTCGGCAGCGATGATGGAATGGACAAGCTGCGGGTCGACCGCATATCGCGCCGCGATGGGGCGGACAAGGGGGTCATACGCGATCTTCAGCGCTCCGCCGGCGGCATCGGCCCCGCCCGGAAAAGACAAGACGGACATCCAGGCGGAAAAGACGGCTGTCAGGATGGTCTTCTTGGAAACCATGGCGCTACCCATGATGCCTCAACGGCTGGCCCCCCCGCAATCGCCTTTAAGGGTGATTTTAGAGGTGTTTTTCGAGGACGTTCAGGCCCTCACGAAGCGCTTCGTCCAAGGCTTCGGCCTTCGGCCCTCCGGCTTGCGCGAAATCGGGCCGCCCTCCCCCTCCCCCGCCGATCAAAGGCGCCAGAGATTTGATCACATCGGCCGCCGAAACGCGACCGGTCAGGTCCTTGGTCACGCCGACGACAAGGAGGGCTTTGCCGTCCTGCGACGAGCCCAGGACGATGACGCCCGATTGGACCTTTGCCTTGAGAGAATCGACAAGCTCGCGCGCCTCGGCCGGGCTCAGCCCCTCGACTTTTTTGACGAGGACGGAAACGCCTTTGACCTTCGTGATCTCGTCCGAGGGCCGTTCGGCCGTCCCCTTCAACATCTTCTGCCGCAGGACCTTAACCTCGTGGTCCCGCTCCTTAAGGGCGCTTTTGAGTTTCTCGACCTGGCCGGCCATCTCTTTCGGGGTCGTGTTGAGAGCGCGCGCCGCCTCCGCGACCAGGTCTTCCGTGTCCTGGACGTGGACGAGCGCCGCTTCCCCCGTCAGCGCTTCAATCCGGCGCATCCCGGCCGCGACGCTCGTCTCGGCGATGACTTTGAAAAGCCCGATCTCGCCCGTCGTGAGGGCGTGGACGCCTCCGCAGAGCTCTCTGCTGAAATCGCCGACGGCTACGAGGCGGACCCGCTCGCCGTATTTCTCTTCGAAAATGGCCATGGCGCCTTCCCGAAGGCCTTCTTCGAACGTCGTCACTTTGATATGGACGGGAAGGTCCTCCCGGATCGTCTCATTCACGATCGCCTCGACCTTGCGGATTTCTTGGGGGCTGACGGCCTGGAAATGGGCGAAGTCGAACCGCAGCCGCGACGCCGAGACAAGCGACCCGGCCTGTTTGACGTGCTCTCCCAGCACCTTCCGGAGCGCGGCGTGGAGAAGATGCGTCGCCGTATGATTATCGCGCACGGCTCTCCGCTGTCGCGTATCAACGGCCGCCTCGACCGTATCGCCTTCGCGAAAAACGCCGTCGCGAACCCTTAACTTGTGGCTGATCACGTCTGGAATGGGAAAGTAGGCGCTTTCCACAACGGCCGAGCCGGCGGCGCTCCTCCAGACGCCCTGGTCGCCGACTTGCCCCCCCGCTTCAGCGTAAAACGGCGTGACGTCGATCACGCCCTCGCCCTCGTCACCGGCGCGAAGCTCGCGCGTCCGGGCCCCGTTTTTGAACAGGGCGAGGACTCGAGCCTCCCCGACCTGGTCCCGGTCATATCCGGCAAAGCGCACATGATCGCCCTTGACGTCTTCGAAAATTTTTCGGTCCTTCGGCTGGACGTCCCCTTTCCAGGACTGACGGGCCCGGTCTTTTTGTTTCTTGAGCTCTTCGCGAAAGCCGGCCTCGTCAACCGTTAGCCGCTCGTCCTGGGCCAGCTCCTGGGACAGGTCGAATGGGAATCCGAATGTATCGTAGAGCTTGAAGGCGGCCTCGCCGCCGAGCGTCTTCAATCCCTGCTGTCGCGCCTCCCGGACGTAGTGCTGAAAATAGCGGAGCCCGGAGGAGAGCGTTTGGGCGAACCGCTCCTCTTCCGCCAGGCAGATTTTGGAAATGAACGGCAGCGAACCCAGGATCTCGGGATACGCGTCCTTCATGATGTCGCCGACGACCCCGACGAGTTTGTAGACGAACGGCTCCTCCAGACCGAGGAGGTTGCCATGGCGATAGGCCCGCCGCACGAGCCGCCGAAGGACATAGCCGCGGCCGTCGTTGGCCGGCATGATCCCGTCGCCGATCAGGAAGGCCGCCGCCCGGACATGGTCGGCGATCAGACGCACGGAGATATCTCGTTCGTCGCGGCCGGGATACTCGCGTTCGGCCATTTCCGATATCGCGGCGATCAACGGCGCGAACAGGTCGGTCTCCCAGCTGCTTGTCTTGCCCTGGAGAACGGCCGCCATCCGTTCCAGCCCCATCCCGGTATCGATCGACGGTTTTGGAAGAGGGGTCATCCGGCCGTTCTCGTTCTGTTCGAACTGCATGAAGACGAGGTTCCAAAGCTCGATGAACCGGTCGCTGCCCTTCTCGATGAGGTCCCTGGGAGTTCCCGACGCAACCGACGGGTCCAGGTCGTAATGAAGCTCGGAACAGGGGCCGCACGGCCCGGTTTCGCCCATCATCCAGAAATTATCCTTCTTGCCGAGGCGGAAAATCCGGTCCGCGGGCACTCCCGCCCCGGTATTCCACAGCCGGAACGCTTCGTCGTCGTCCTCAAAGACCGTGACATAGAGCTTGTCCTTCTCCAGCCCGAACACCTCGGTCATCAACTCCCAGGCATACGCAATCGCCTCGGCCTTGAAGTAGTCGCCGAAGGAGAAATTGCCCAGCATTTCAAAGAAGGTATGGTGTTTATTCGTCCGCCCGACCTGGTCGAGGTCGTTGTGCTTGCCGCTGACGCGCATGCATTTCTGGACTGTGGCGGCGCGCGCATAGCTTCGCGTCTCGAGCCCAAGGAAGACGTTTTTGAACTGGTTCATACCCGCGTTGGTGAAGAGGAGGGTCGGGTCGTCCTTGGGAAGGAGCGACGAACTCGGGACAATGCGATGGCCTTTCCCGGCGAAAAATTCGAGGAAGGTCCGGCGGATGACCGCGGTTGTCATTCAGACTTCGTCCTCGTCCGAGGCCTTCTTCGGCTGGGACCGTTCCATGCCCCGTTCCATGTCTTCGAGGGCGATGTCGAGCGTGGACCGGATGCCTTGAACGCGAAGCTTGAAGTTGTCCGGGCTCGTCGAATACCGCAATCCCTGTTCGAACGTGATCAAGCCTCTTTTAAAGAGATGATAGATCGACTGGTCGAATGTCTGCATCCCGTATTCGGAGACGCCCGAGGCGATGGCGTCACGGATCTGGGACGTCTTTTCCCGGTCCTGAATGCATTCCTGGATGAACGGCGTCGCGACCATGACTTCGACGGCGGGAACCCGGCCCTTGCCGTCGGCCTTGGGAACGAGCCGCATCGAGACGACGGCCGCGAGGATGCTGGCGAGCTGCAACCGGATCTGACGGTGTTGATACGGCGGGAAGACCGAGACGATCCGGTTGATGGTCTCGGGCGCGTCGAGCGTATGAAGCGTGCTTAGGACAAGATGGCCTGTCTCGGCGGCCAACATGGCCGTTTCGATGGTGTCGACATCGCGCATTTCGCCCACCAGGATGATATCCGGGTCTTCGCGCAGCGCGGCGCGCAACCCGCGTCCGAAGCCCGTGACGTCCCAGCCGACCTCGCGCTGGCAGATGATGCTTTTTTTGTCCCGATGAAGGAATTCGATGGGGTCCTCGATCGTGATGATGTGCCGTTTCCGGCGGTCGTTGATCACGTCGATCATCGCCGCCAGGGTCGTCGATTTTCCGCTTCCCGTGGAGCCCGTGACGAGGATGAGCCCGCGCTCGTGGTCGACGATTTTTTCGAGCACGGGGGGAAGGTTAAGATCGCGCAGCGACTTGACTTCGAAGGGAATGATACGGAGCGCGATCGCGATCGTGCTGCGCTGACGATAAATGCTGGTCCGGAACCTCCCGAACCCCGACAGGCTGTAAGCCAGGTCGACGTCGAAGTCCTCGTCCAGCCTGGCACGATGATGTTCGTTCATCATCTGACGGGCCAGCGCGGCCGTGTCGTCGCCCGTGAGGCGGGGCAGTTTTTCCAAGCCGGACAGAACGCCGTGGACGCGAAAGAGCGGCGGAGACCCGGCCTTGAGATGGATGTCGGACGCATCCATCTCGATTGCGATCTTCAGGATATCATCAATGGTCATGGCGGCCTCTCAGACCACCATCTTACCCAGAATCGCGTTTTCGAGTCAATTCGGAAATAACGCCGCCCCGAGGCCGGCGCGGTTCAGAGGGCTTCGCCGCAGTACGGACAGGCTTTGGCCCGAAGCGGAAGATGACGCCGGCAATTCCAGCAATGCTCGGCGTTGGAGCGTTCCCGGGCCCGGATGCGGCCGAGGATATCCTCGATCTCGGACGTCCGCGGTTTCTCTCCCCGGATCTCGGTCAGGGCGCGGAGGACCTCATACGGCCGCTGGTAGCGGTCTTCGACCTTGACCGCGAGACACTTCATGATCACGTCGTCGAGCTCCCGCGGGATCCGCGTGTTTTTCAGACGGGGGGGCGTAATTTTCCCTTCCTGGGCTTTTTCAAGGATTTTAAACGGGTCCGGGTCGAAGATCGGCGGACGACCGATGATCATCTCGTAGAGAATGCAGCCGATCGAATAAATGTCCGACGCGAAGGTCGCTTTTCCCTGAAACTGCTCAGGGGCCATATAAGGCGGCGAGCCGATCCGAGTCGTCGCATAGGGCACGTCCTGAAGCCAGGCGGACGTGCCGAAGTCGGTGATCTTCACCGTCCCGTCCTCGGAGATCATGATGTTCGACGGCCGAAGGTCGCGGTGAATAATCTTATTTTTGTGAGCGTGGTCCACGCCGGCGCAGAGCTGCTTGGTATAATCGAGGGCTTGCTCCGCGGCGAGGACATGCTCTTTTTGGAGGATCTTTTCGAGCGTTTTGCCCCGGACGTATTCCATGACCATGAAGAACGTCTTGTCCTCTTTTTCGGCGGCGATCATCCGTACGATATTGGGGTGATTCAGGGCGGCTTGGAGGCGTGACTCCTTGAGCAGCTTGAACAGCTCCTGCGATTGCTTGTGCGGGACTTTGATCGCGACCTTGATGTCGAGCCAGGTGTCCTTGGCAAGGAAAACCGACCCGAACCCACCGCTTCCCAGCGACCGGATGATCTCGTATTTTCCGACTTTCTGTCCCTGTAAAAACATCGACGTCAATCCGACCAGAAATGAGTGAGTATGGCCGCCGCAGCCAACGCGGCCGTCTCGGCCCGGAGCACGTTCCCGCCGAGGCTGACGGCTATGGCGCCGGCTTCGAGGATCAGGCGCTCTTCTCCCGTCGTCCAACCGCCTTCGGGACCGACGAGGACCCTCACGTCCACGGGAGGTTCCTTCCCCGTCCCCTGGACGATTTCGCGGAGGGGCCGGCCGCCGCGTTCGCTCAAGGCCAATGTCACGGGCCCGGGCGGATCCCCCAGGAAATCCTTCAGCGGTCGGGGCGCGAAGATTCTCGGAAGCATCCCCGAATGTGATTGCTTTGAGGCCGCCAGGGCGATTTTAATCCAGCGGTCGTTCGTTTTCGCCTCTCGATGTCCGGCTCGGACGACCGACCTGGCCGCTTCGATCGGGGCGATCGCGTAAATGCCGAATTCGGTCGCTTTCTGGATGACGAACTCCATGCCTTTAGCCTTGAGAAGGGCTTGTCCGAGCGTGATCCTAAGAGGCCGGGTCCGGGGTCCTTGTTTCTCAAGAATAGCGAGACGCGTTTCCTCCGGAGTGATCGCTTCGATCCGCGCCCGATAGGTCATGCCGCGGTCATCGAAGAGCCAGACGTCGTCGCCCAACGTCATCCGGACGACGCGGCTCAGATGATAATGCTCGGCGCCCGTAAGACGCGCCCGCCGGTCATCCACGTCCCGGCGGTCGACGAAAAAATAGTTGGCGGTCAATCTCCTCCCGGTCCATGAATGATTTTTTTCGCCCTCTGAACGGCTTCCTGGTCGATGACCTCCAGGTTTTCTCCCCGGAGTTCGCCCAGGCGACGGAGAAGGATTTTCTCCTCCTTCCCTAGATCGTTGGGCGTCCGGACCAGGATTTTGACGAACAAGTCGCCGAGCCGCCGGCTCTCCATATCTCTGATGCCGCGGCCTTTGAGCCGCACAACCTCGCCGGGCTGCGTTCCCGGCGGAATCCGGACTTTTTCCACGCCGTCGAAGGTCGGGATCTCGACGACGACTCCGAGCGCCGCCTGGACAAAGGACAGCGAAATCTCGCACAAGAGATGATTGTCCTGCCGCTCGAAAAAACCATGAGAACGGACGTGGACGTCCACGTACAGGTCCCCCCTAGGGGCGCCCCGTTCCCCGGTTTCTCCTTCGCCGGCCAGCCGCAGCCGGACGCGGTCCGCGACGCCGGACGGGATTTTGACGCGCAATGATTTTTTCTGTCGGATATGGCCGGTCCCTTTGCATCCTTCGCAGGGTGAGCCGATGATCTCGCCTTCGCCGCGGCACTGCGGACACGTTCGGGTCATCGTAAAGAACCCCTGCTGGTGGCGGATTTGGCCGTGTCCACCGCACGCCGGACAAACGGTCTTTCGCGTTCCCGGCTTCAATCGCGTGCCTTGGCAGGTGGGACAGGGCTCGGCCCGGCTGAGAGAGATTTCTTTGTCCAATCCCAAAGCGGCTTCTTCAAGCGAGATTTCGATGTCCAAAGACAGGTCGCGTCCGGGCCGGGCTTCCGCCCGGCGCTGCCGCGTTCCCGCCCCGAAGAGGTCTCCCAATCCGAAACTGAAGCCGAAAAAATTGCCCAGGATATCTTCGAAATCCTCGAACACCGACGAGTTGAAGCCGGAGAAGCTTTCTCCCCGCAAGCCCTCGTGGCCGAAACGGTCGTAGGTCGCCCTTTTCTCCGGATCGCCGAGGACGCTGTACGCTTCGGCGGCGGCTTTGAACCGTTCTTCCGCCTCTTTGTCGCCGGGATTGCGGTCGGGATGGTGCTTGAGCGCCATCTGGCGATAGGCTTTCTTAATCTCCTCGGCTGATGAGTTTCGGCCGACGTTTAAAACGTCGTAGTAATCGCGTTTGGTCATGCCCGGCCGTCCCGGAGCCGCTCCGTCTTCTGTTGCCGGATGATCCCGTCGATCTGCTGCTTCGTCAAGCCCGACGACGGATGGACCGCGACGTTCTGGGTTTTGCCCGAAGCCGCGTCCCTGGCTGTGACCTTGAGCAGGCCATCGGCATCGACCTCGAACGTGACGTCGATCTGGGGGATCCCCGCCGGGGCGGGGATCAGGCCGATCAGGTCAAAGACCGCCAGGGATATGTTCTTCGAAGCGTTCGGCTCGTCGCCTTGGAGGACATGAATACGGACCTGGTGCTGGTTGTTTTGGACGGTCGTGAACGGTTTGGTCTTCCGCGTCGGGATCGTCGCGTTTTTATCGATGAGGACTTCGAAGCCGTCGTTTTCTATTTCGAGCCCCAGGGGAAGAGAAACCACGTCCATGAGAAGAACAACGTCTTTGGACCGGCCTTCGACGATTCCGGCCTGAAGGGCGGCGCCGACGGCGACGCTTTCGTCCGGGTCGACGCCCGACTCGGGCGTCCGGCCGAAGAATTCCGCGACCCGGCGCCGGAGAAGAGGCATCCGGGTTTGGCCGCCGACGAGGATGACGTGGTCGAACTGGTTCGCTTCGAGGCGGCATTCCGAGAGCGTCCGTTCGACGACCGGGAACGCTTTTTCGACGAGATCGCCGGTCAAACGCTCGAGCTGGGCACGGGTCATCCCGATCTCTAAGTGCTTCGCCCCTCCGGACGACGTGTCGAGGAACGGAAGGACGATCAGCGTCTCGGCGGCGAACGAAAGCTCTTTTTTGGCTCGTTCGGCCGCTTCCTTGACCCGGGCCCGAGTGAAGGGGTCGCCCGGAAGCTCCGTTCCGTGCTCCACGCGATAACGCTCGCAAATCCAATCCGCGACCTGGGCATCGAAATCCTCGCCGCCGAGGTAGCTGTCGCCGTTCGTCGCTAAAACATGAAACACGCCCCCGCCGATTTCAAGGAGCGTGATGTCGAACGTTCCGCCGCCGAGGTCGAAGATCGCGATTTTACCCGAAGTCTTGCGGTGAAGGCCGAAGGCCAGGCTCGCCGCCGTCGGCTCGTTGATGACGCGCAGGACGTTAAGGCCGGCGATTTGCGCCGCGTCCTTGGTCGCCTGCCGTTGATGGTCGCCGAAATGGGCGGGAACGGAGATCACGGCGTCCGCGACGGGCTCCCCGAGATATGATTCGGCGCAGGACTTGAGATAACCGAGAATGAGGGACGAGACCTCCTGCGGCGTAACCTGCCGTCCGCCGACGTCGATGAGGACGTCCCCGTTCGGCGCCTTCGCCAGCTTGAACGGCAGCCGGCTCGCCGCGGCGCGGACGTCCGGCGAGTCGAATTTGCGGCCGATCAGCCGCTTGATCGCAAAGAGCGTCCCCGTCGGATTCACGACGGACTGCCGCGCGGCAGGCGGGCCGACGAGCGTTTCACCGGACGCGAGATAACTGACTAGGGACGGCGTCGTCGCGGCTCCGTCGAGGTTGGGGATGACCTTGGGACGGCCGCCGGCGAGGCTGGCGATGCACGAGTTCGTTGTGCCGAGGTCGATGCCGACGATGGCTCCCATGGTCATTCTCCGTCCTTGACGGGGACCATCACTTTGACGAGCGCCGGACGGAGAAGACGGTCGTTGAGCCGATAGCCTTTCTGGAGGACGTCCCCGACCTGCGGTTCGGTCACGTCCGGCGATTCCTCGGTCACGACGGCCTGATGGACCGTCGGGTCGAAGGGGCGTCCGTGGGCCTCGACCTCGGTCACGCCCCGCCGCCGCAGGATGTCTTGGATCTGCTTGGCGATCAGTTCGACGCCGCTCTGAAACCCTTGCGCGTCGGTTGTGTCGCGGTTTTTCAGGGCGCGCTCGAAGTTGTCGAGGATGGAGAGGATGTCGCGCAGCAGGCTCGCCAGCGCGTACTGGAAAAATTCGTCTTTATCCCGCTCAAGGCGTTTTCTCTGGTTGTCCATCTCCGCCGCGGCCCGCAGATAGCGGTCCTTCAGGGCGTCGACCTCGGCCTTCAGCTCCTTGACCTCGTGGTCCTTTTTCTTGAGTTTTGCTCTTATGGATTTAGCCTCGTCATGTTCGGGGGACTTCTTAGGGGCGCGGTGTTCGTCCGGAACGGGCACCGGCGGAGCGCTTTCGAGTTCGGGGGAACCGGGTTTCGTCGTTTCGTCGTTCTTGCCCGGCTGGACATCCTGTCCGGGTTTCTCGTTCTCGTCTTTGAAGTCCATGGCGTTATTCATCCTCAGGTTTGATTTGAGCAGATCGTCCGGCTCAACTTCCTGGCGACGTCGTCGACCAAGGGAATGATCTTTTTGTACGGAATCCGCTTCGGCCCGATGATGCCCAGCGACCCGAAGACCTGGCTCCGGTCCCCGTAATGGGAAAGAATGAGCGAGCATTCCGAGATCGAGGGCAGACGGGCTTCGTCGCCGATGATGACCTTGACCGGGTCGAGCGAGATGACGTCGGACAAAAGATGGGCCAGGTTGGCTTTTTCCTCGAAATTCTGAAACAGCGACTTGAGCTGGTCCAGACCAAAAACATCGAATTTGTCGATCAGCTTCGACGTTCCTTGGAGGATGATCTCGCTGTCGCGCTCTTCCTGGGCGATCGAATCCTTGAGCAGGCTCATGAGCTTGTTGAAGGCCTGTTCAAACTTGAATTTGTATTTCGGCAATTCGCCGACGAGATAATCCCGGACGAAGACCAGACTCTTGCCGCGGAAGTTCTGGTTGACGTAATGCGAAGCCCGGTCGAGTTCGTCCTGGTTGAAATCCGCCTCGGTGGTCACAATCTCGGTGAGGACGATGTTGAACGATGTCACCAAGATGATCATGGCCTTGTTCTCGGCGACCTTGATGAACCGGACGTGATGAAAGCGAAGGCGGGACAACCGGGGCGAGAGGACGAATCCCAAGCTGTCCGACTCTTCGGCCAAGAGACGCGAAGCTTGGTGCAGGAGCGAGTTCAGGTCGCCTTGCCGGATCGACAGGTCGTTCGACAAGAAGCCGATCCGGTCGAGCGAGAGGGGCGCTGCGTCGAGCAAGGTGTTGACGTAGAAACGCAGGCCTTTGTCCGTCGGAACGCGGCCGGCGGACGTATGCGGCTGGGATAAAAACCCCATCTCTTCGAGCTTGGCCATGATGTTCCGGATAGTCGCCGGAGAGTCGGACAGCGCCTTTTTTTGGGCGATCATACCCGAGCTGACCGCTTTTCCGATCCGGAGATAGTGCTCGACGACGGCGTTCAGGATGACCCTGTCTTTATCGCGTAGACCGATGTTCTTCATGGTGTCGCCGTGAAATATTATAACCCGAACTACAAAATACGCAATCCGGCGTAGCCCACGACTTCGTGGTCGTCGCCGGTCATATCCCCCGACGTCGCATAAGCGATCAGGTCCGCTTTTTCCGCGCCGAGGATCCGGGCCGCGACGAGCGCGGCCGTAACGGGTTGGAATCCGCACATCGAAATGTCGTCCGCCCGGACGATGTCGAACAATCCCCGCGGGTCGAGAGCAAGGACTTTTTTGATCGCCTTGAAGTCCTGAACGCGGGCCTCGGCTTTGCTGACGTAGTGGCTCATGTCGGAGCTAGCTACGATCAAAGCCTCCCGCCCCGTCCGGCGGATACCCGACGCGACCGCCCCGCCCAGCTCTTCCAAGTCCCGGTAGGTCGCTCGAGGCGAGACCGCGATCGGGACGAACGAAAATTCCGGTCTCAGAAACTGGATAAACGGCAACTGGACTTCAAGCGAATGCTCGCCGGCGTGGGCCGCCGCTTCGGAGACGACCGACTTGGACTCCGCGAGGATGGCTTCGGCCAATTCGACGGAGACCGGAACCGATCCGAGCGGCGTCTCCCAGAGGCCGTCGTTCATGGCTGCGAACAGCGGACGGATCGGCCTGTGGGAGGGAGCCAGGATGACGAACAGGTCGGGAAGCTCGACGGAGGAAAAGACGGCGCCCGCGACCGAGCCCGAATAAACGTATCCGGCATGGGGCGAAACGACCGCCCGGGCTTTCTTTTTTTCCGATTTCGGGTCCAGGAGAGAACCGAGCAACCGGTTCAAGCCGGGCGCGTCCTTGGGATAGAAATATCCGGAGACGGCCGCCTTCCGCAACGGTCCCGCGCCCTTCGCGTGCTTCTCCATGCGTTTCCCCGCGAGTTTATAGGTCTTCGCGTTCCTCTTTGAAAACGATGCCAAACCGGCGGATCTCGTCAAGGATCGGTCCGTAGATCTCGGGATATACGGGAATCAGGATACCCTTCCGGCCGACCCGGCCTTCCAGAAGAAGACGTGCTCCGACTGCGGCGGGATACCCGACCGTCCGGGCCATGGAGGAATCGCCTCCCGGGACGCCGTAGTCGATGAGCGTCGAGGCCAGCTTCGCCCGCCGTCCCGTCCGGTCCGCGACGAGAAATTCGTGCCGGAGGATGATCATGTCGCGCTCGTTAGCCGCATAGCGGAGGCGTTTCAGCATCAGAGATTCGAGGACGTCGAGCGCCGAGCCGCGCCCGAGCGGGATCGGCTCCTCGCCGAAGAGCCCCAGCCATTCGAGACGGTCAATGACTTTCGAATCGGGCCGGAGCTTCAGCCGGTCGCGGAGCGTTTTCTTGAGGTTCCAATCGGCCGGCATTCCGAGCAGGCTCCTCACGAACCGGATATATGTCGTCCCGGCGAGGTTCCGCTCGGCCGTATCGAGCAAGCCGATCTCGCCGATCTTCTTCAACGTTTCGCACCAGCCGGAATAGCGCAAGGTCCCCCGGAACATCGTTTGCGTGTCCGGGATGCCGTACAGTTCGGCATACGGCACCGAGTTGCGGTTGGGATAGCCCTCAAAATCACCCAGCCCGGCGATCGGGACCATGGTGATGTGCTCGAACAGGTCCTCCGCGGGCACGAGAACATCGCGGCCGTCTTTCAGGTAGTGGGCCGCGCTTTTTCCCGCGAGCAGAACCCCGCGCGGGCTCCACGAGAATTTATAGCCGAAGGGGTTCGTGTTCGCTTCGGGCGCGGGCAAGCCCCCGCACCAGGACGTGAATCCCAGGACTCGGCCGCCTTCGGCCTTGACGCCGTCGATGACCCGCATCGCTTCCATGTGGTCGATCCCGGGGTCGAGGCCGACCTCGTTGAGAAAAACGAGGCCCGCGTTCCGGACTTCGTCATCGAAGGCGCGCATGGCTTCGTTCACATAGGACGTGGTGACGAGGTTCTTCCGTTCGCCGAGGCAATGCTTGGCGACGAGCGGATGGAACGTGTTGGGGACGAGGCTGACGACGATATCGGCCGCGCCGATTTCCTTTTTGAGCCTGGCTTCGTCGCCGAGATTAAGGGCCAACGCCATGCCGTTGGCACGGCCGGCGACGAGCCTCTGCGCCTTCTCGACCTCCATGTCGGCGACGACGACGGTCGTTTCGGGATGCTCCAGGAAATACCGGACCAGGGGTCCGGCGACAAAACCAGCTCCTAAGACGAGTACGGTGCGAATGGTCGTTCTCCCTGCATTACGATGGTTCGAGAAAATCCTTCATGTAGCGATAGGCCGGGGTGAATTCACCCTTAAACAGGATGACGGCCTTGCGGACCGGGTCGGGCAGCCGACAGTCCTCAAAAGTCCCTCGAAAATCCGCCGCCCCGATGTCGGGGAGGAAGGATTTCAGGCATTGGCTGAAAAAGACGGAGGATTCCAGGGACATTTCGGCCGGCAAATTGTCCACGGCCATGATGACGGGGCCATTTCCCTCGATGCCGGCTAGGATACAGCCGGTGGCCGCTTCATAAACATAGACGGGGTTCTGCGGACTGGTCGTTTCGATTGTACACTCTACGCCCCCTTCGATATCGCAGGAAATGTCCCCGATGACCTTGAGTCGAGGCCGCTCGGCCCTCTCGTACAAAGCCCGGACAAACGCTTTGGTGACAAAACGGGGGTATTTCGGTGCCCAATAGATCCCGTTGATGAGGGCGGTCAAATGAAGGAGATACGGCTCCAGGACGGGTTCATAGGTCTCCGGGTAGTCGTAGTACTCCTGGAGGTCGAACGGCCGGGTCTGGTCCTTGCGGCGGACCATGTGCTCCTCGCGGAAGACGATCTTATAGACTCGATGGCCGGAGAAATTTTTCCAGGCCAGGAATTTCCGGAATTCCTCCGGGGTGACCTCTTCGACCGGGAGCAGGTCATACATCTCCTGGGCCCCTTGCGAAACATGGCCGTATCCCGTAAATCCGCAGATGAAAGGCACGAGAGGCGAAGGAAGCCCGTCGCGCCGGATCTGGGCGCCGATCTCGGCGGTCACTTCTTTGACCTCGACCAAGCTCTGGTATCGGAACGTCTGGTCGAGCTTCGTGAACGGATTTTCGAGGCCTTCGTAAACCAGCCTGCGCCCGAGCGCCCAAAGCGTGTCGATCATCCCGGCCTCTCCGGCCTGGCGGCCGAAGAAAACCAGCCTCCGGCCATTGCCGTCCACCATCCGCTCATAATCGATCAGGGTGCAACCTTGCTCGATCATGCGGCGAAGCATGGGCATATTGGCAGGCTGGCCCTTGATCGTATGCGAAAAAAAGAAATACGCTTTTCCGGGTTCGAAGAGCGGGATCGGGATTTCTTTCACCGCCATGATCACCTGGCAGGACGAAAGGCTCTCCTGGACGGCGGCCCCTTCCAGCCTGAAATCGTCGTCCGCAAAGACCCGGATGGGCGAAGGCTGGACGACGAACCGCAAACCGTGCGACTTCTTGAGCTCATGGATATGACTCGGGATGAGCGGAACACGCCGTTCCCACGGGTTTTTATCTTCACGCCGGATGCCGATGATATTGGTCACGGTTGTTTCGTTTATCCAAGCAGGAAAAATAGCGGTCTAAAATTAGGAAGTATTATCGCATAAAAGCCCTCTTCGGTCAAATCCGGGACAGCTCTATCCCCATCCGCACCCCGGGTCTGCCGCCTCGCGGCAATTATGTTATAATGCGGCGCATGATACGGTTTTTCAACACCTTGAGCGGCGCGGAAGAACCGTTTGTCCCTCTCTCCCCTGGAGACGTCAAACTCTACACGTGCGGACCGACGGTCTATGATTTCAACCACATCGGAAACTTCCGGGCGTATATTTTTGAAGACCTTCTCAAGCGCTTCTTGTTGTTTCGCGGCTACCATGTTCTTCACATCATGAACATCACCGACGTGGACGACAAAACCATCCGGGGCGCAAATGAACGCGGAGTCCCTCTCCGAAGTTACACCGAACCGTTCATCCATGCTTTTTTTGATGACCTTGCCGCGCTTCGAATCGCTCCCGCCGACTCCTATCCCCGGGCGACGGACCATATCCCCGACATGGTCCTAATCATCCGCGGTCTGCTCGACAAGAGGTACGCTTATCGCAAGGACGGTTCGATTTATTTCGATATCGAGAAATTTCCCGGCTATGGCCGCCTGTCCAAGTTCGACCTCCGCGAACTCCGCTCGACGCGACGCATCGCATCCCGGATCGAATCCGACGAGTATGACAAAGACCGC
>JBGOYP010000018.1:0-18227 GCA_041479785.1 Candidatus Aminicenantia bacterium
GACTACACGAGGGATACGGTCAGGCTTGTCCGGGAAGCCGGCTATGCGTGTGCCTGCTCGAACTTTCCGGGCACCGTTCATTGGGGCACGGATCGTTATCAGATCCCGCGCTTCCTCGTGCGGGATTGGAGCGGCGATGAGTTGGCCCGGCGGCTTGAGGCTTTGTTCAATGCCTAGCTCGGATCCTCGGCTCAAAATCTTGCAGGTCAGCACCATGGACATCGGCGGGGGTGCGGAGAAGGTCGCTTGGAATCTCTTTCGATCCTATCGCTCCCGGGGCCAAGGATCGTGGATGGCGGTCGGCCAAAAGCGGAGCGAAGAGCCGGATATCTCGAGAATTCCCAATGACCGATATCGCAGCCGTTGGGCTCGAGCGTGGCACGCAGGCAGCCAGCGGTTGCAGCCTTTGATCGGCAAGGTGAGGGGAGTCGCTCGCGTGCAGAGTTTGTTGCGGGGGATCGGAGAGCCGCTTCGGGCGTGGGAGAACGGGCAAGGGCACGAGGACTTCAATTTCCCCGGAACCGGTCGCCTGCTGGACCTGACGCCGGAGCGTCCCTCGATTGTCCATTGTCACAACCTGCACGGCGACCCTTTCGCCTACTTTGACTTGCGGGCGCTCCCGCGGCTGAGCCGACAAGTCCCCGTGGTGCTGACGCTTCACGATGCGTGGCTTCTCAGCGGGCACTGCGCCCACTCTCTCCATTGCGAACGATGGACCTCAGGCTGTGGCCGTTGCCCTGATCTGAGTCTCTTTCCGGCCATTCGGCGCGACGCGACCGATTATAATTGGCTGCGAAAGCGGGACATCTACGCGAAGAGCCGCTTCTATATCGCGACCCCGTCCCGGTGGCTGATGCAAAAAGTCGAGCGCTCCATTCTCGCCTCCGCTGTAATCGAATCTCGTGTCATTCCCAACGGGGTGGACATATCCCGCTTCCGTCCCGCTGACAAGCCCGCTGTTCGTGCCTCCCTGGGCCTCAGTCCCGAAGCCAACGTGCTTCTGTTCGCGGCTACGTGGATCCGAACGAATATTTGGAAAGATTTCCAGATGATGCGAACCGCCGTAGCCCGAGTCGCTGAGCGCGGAACCGGGAAGAGACTGGTTTTCCTTGTCCTGGGCGAGGAGGGGCCGTCAGAGCAAATGGGCCAGGCGGAAATACGGTATGTCCCTTTTCAGAAAGATCCCGGCGTGGTCGCCCGTTACTATCAAGCGGCGGACCTCTACCTCCATGCGGCCCGCGCGGATACATTTCCCAATACCGTACTCGAGGCGCTCGCGTGCGGCACGCCGGTGGTGGCGACGGCCGTCGGCGGCATCCCCGAGCAAGTTGACGACGGAGTCACCGGATTCCTTGTCCGGCCGGGGGACGCCGAAGCGATGGCCGCCCGCATTCAGCGGCTACTGACGGACGAAGCTTTGGGTTCTCGTTTTTCGGCGAACGCCGCTGAAACCGCCCGGCAGCGTTTTGATTTGGATCATCAAGCCGATACATATCTTGCCTGGTTTCATGAGATTGCCCAGCGCGGATCAACATAACGCGGAGGGCGTTACCATCTGCAAATCGAGAGGCAAAGAAGCGTAGGGATATCGCGAATCGTGAGGGGTTGTGTGATTGGTTTTGCAGCAAGGATCAGATGAATGATGGGTCCCACATCCATAGCGCCGAAAAAAATATCGATTCTGATTCCCATTCATAATCGATTGAAGGAGACAAAGAGAACACTCCATAATCTTTTTGAAAGTCTCCGCCAAGTCGAACACTCCGATCAAATTTTCAATGTGATCATGATCGACGATGGTTCGAAGGATGGAAGCGGCGATTGGATAAATCTTCATTATCCCTCGATTCATGTTTTAAAAGGTTCCGGCGATCTGTGGTGGAGCGGCGCCATGAATCGGGGTGCTGATTTCGCGCTCCATCAGCTTCAGGCTGATTTTATCATCTGCTGGAATCATGATATTCTTTGCAGCCTTGATTATTTTAAAAATCTATTAGAAATTCTCAAAAGTAACGATCACCTTTTTATCGGTTCCATCATTTATGACCTCGACGTAAAAAATAAGATCATTTCCTCCGGTTGGAATTTCAATCCCATGACCGGCAAAACTATAGGGAGTTATTCCCGTGACGTCGATAATGCCGGATTAACGAAAATCGGTAAAGCGGATTGGACGGGAGGCATGGGGACGATCATTCATCGGAAAATATTTGAAAAGATCGGATATTGGGATGCGCGTGCGTTTCCTCAATATAAGGGCGATACCGATTTTTGCCTCAGGACCAAGAGAGCCGGATTTCAACTCTTCATTTATTCAGAATTAAAAATATGGGCCGATTTTAAAGGTTCTGGGATGCCGCCTGGTCAAAGTTGGCTCAAGCTTCTGAATTCATTATTCAGCCGGAAATCAAATTTTCAAATACGAACAGAATATTTATTCCTAAAGCGTCACGGTAAATCCATTTTGTCTTATAGGGGAATTTTAAGTACTTATTTCAGATACATCGGCGGATTCATAAAAAGAAAATATATGATTTGACATAAATTCTTTATCCATGGGACCGTCTCGTAGTGAACAAGGGGAGCATCGATGAAAAGAAATGAGTTTGGCGCGCTTGTCAAGGACGGCCTCACCCGATGGACAACGAGTTTGAACGAATGATTGTTCGCATCGGAGAGTCCATCCTGTTCGACGGAATGGAACGTCGGAGGCCTCATCGCCTCGCTTTGATCGTTCCGACTAAGGATCGTCCGCTCGAGTTGGCTTGTCTTTTAAGGAGTTTAGCCGCGCAATCCCGGAACCCTGATCAAATCGTTATCATTGATGGGGGAACCGTTTCCGCCTGGGACAAATTGTCGGCGTTTCCGGGGTTGCCCATAACGTATCTTACGTCATATCCGCCGTCTGCATCCCGTCAGCGCAATGTCGGTCTCCGACGGATCGATCGTGACATCACGCTGGTCGGGTTTCTCGATGATGACGTAGAACTTGCTCCAAACGCCTTAGAGGAGATGATGCAGTTTTGGGATGAGGCCGCGCCCCAAATCGGCGGCGCGGGTTTTAATCTGGTAAATTGCTCGTGGCGGAAGCCGACCTGCCTCGAAACGTGCAAGATCGCCGAAGCCCTCGGATTTTCGAGTCGGTGGCCCGGCGCCGTTCTCGCCTCCGGATTTCATACCCAAATTCCCCATGTCGCTCAACTCACCCGGGTCCAGTGGCTTTCGAGCTGTGGCTCGATCTGGCGACGGGAAATCCTTGATCGAAATGGTTTTGATGAATTGTTTGGGTCCTACAGCTATCTTGAAGATCTCGATTTCAGCGTCCGCGTCGGTCGGACGTGGGAGCTGGTGGTGGTTCCCGGAGCGGATTTCGTTCATCAGGAAGCGTCTCATGGCCGGATGAGCAGATATAAATTCGGCATGAAAACGGTTGTCAATCGAATTTATTTTGTAAAAAAGCACCCGGAGTTTTCCTTGACCAAGGCGTGCGTGGTCATTCTGGTGCGAACGGCTATGAAATTGTTGAGTGGTCTCCGATACGGTCGTTTGCCGGATGTCCAGTGGGCCCTGGGGAACGCCGTGGGTCTGATGAAATCCTTTATCCAAAATCCTAAACGGATGAGATATATCTCGTAATGGCATCGATCCGGCCGGCGGATCTTTTTAGACATGCCGAAGCTTTCCGCTTGAAGACCGAGGGATCGCAGGACCTTCCGGCCGCCGGGGATTTGGGGCGCACGGCTTCGGGGCTAACTGTCTTCGGCTCCGCCCCAGGCTTGCTCTTCCGGGCTCTTCCGGGCGATTGACAGGGCCGAGCCGGCGGCGATATAGTTCCGATATGGATGGGAGGATAAATTCGGCGCCAAGAGCGGGAATTCGTAACGTGCCGAAAAAAGGAAATCCCAATCCATCAAATCATCGCGCCGCGAACTTGCCAAAGCCTACGGTCCGGGAGGAGCGAACGTCGGTGGTCCGCTCTGAAAAGGTGACTTTATGAGAAGCGATTTTCTGATTTTTGGCAACCCAAAAATCGAAGAAGATGAAATCAACGAAGTCGTCTCCTCGCTCAGATCAGGATGGATCGGGACCGGGCCGAAGGTCCATGATTTCGAGGAAAAATTCCGGAAGTATAAGGGCAGCAGCTTCGCCGTCGCTTTAAATTCGTGCACGGCGGCGCTTCATCTTTCCTTGCTGGCTCTCGAGATCGGGCCGGGGGACGAGGTCCTAGTGCCGAGCATGACCTTCGCCGCGACGGCAAACGCCGTGATCCATGTGGGCGCTCGGCCGGTGTTGGTCGATGTCGATCGGCGGACGATGAACATCGATCCGGGGGACCTCGAACGCAAATTGACGCCCCGGACCCGAGCGATCATCCCGGTCCATTTCGCCGGCCGGCCTTGCCCCATGGACACGATCATGAACCTTGCCCATCGGCTTGGGCTGAAGGTTGTGGAAGATTGCGCCCACGCGATCGAGGGTGAATTCCGAGGTCGGAAGACGGGCACGTTCGGCGACCTGGGTTGTTTCAGTTTTTATGTGACCAAGAATATCGTCACCGGGGAAGGCGGGATGATCGTCACAGAGCGGGAAGATTATGCCTCCGCGATCAAGATCCTCGGCCTCCACGGATTGAGCAAAGACGCTTGGAAGCGCTTCGGCGATGAAGGGTATAAACACTATCAAGTGGTCGCGGCGGGCTTCAAGTACAATATGATGGACATTCAGGCGGCCTTAGGTATCCACCAGCTGCCCCGGATCGACCGATATTGGCAACGGCGCCGCGATTTATGGTCTCGGTACGACCAGGCGTTCGCCGATCTCCCCGCAATAACGCCGGCCCCCGTCGAACGCGATACGCGCCATGCTTTTCACCTCTACACGCTTCTTCTCGACCTCGACCGCCTGACCGTGACCAGAGACGCGTTTCTCGAGGAGATGACCCGACGCCGGATCGGCGTGGGCGTTCATTATATCGCCCTCCATTTGCACCCTTATTACCGACGCGAATACGGATATCGGGCCGGAGATTTTCCCGCGGCGGAGTGGATCTCGGAACGGACGGTCAGTCTCCCCCTCTCGGCGAAACTGACCGACAGCGACGCAGATGACGTCATCGAGGCCGTTCGAGACATTCTCCTCCGAACCCGTCGGTAGTTCATGGAAAACGCCCAAGTCTTTTGGAATACCCGAGTCCGGAGACTCGGACATACGGGTTGGTCCGATCCGGTCATTTATGCCTATGATCAACTGGCGAGGTTGAGGGCGATCGACGAGGTCCTGAGAAATCTCGACATCCCCCGACGGCGTGCCCTGGATTTTGGGACGGGGACAGGTGACTTTGCCGCCCTTCTGTCCCGGTCTTTCGAGCACGTTTTCGCTTTCGATTTTTCTCCGGATGTCCTGCGGGTCGCAAAAGTCAAATACGGTGATCTCGGAAACATCCAATTTCGGGAAGAAAGCGTCCGGGCTTGGTCGACGATCGACGGGCCTCTCGATCTCATTCTCACCGTCACTGTCTTGGATCATATCCTGGACGCGAATGCCTGGCGCGCCGTTTTTCATCAATTTCGGGATCGGCTCGGACCGGACGGCGTTCTCCTCTCTCTCGAGTATGCTCCGGATGCGCCCCGACCTTCCACCGACTATCAGGCGTTCCGAACGCTGTCGGTCTGGAGATCGACGGGCGCGGCTTGCGGATTAGTCCTCCAGCGCGCGATGGGATTTCACCATCCCGAAGAATCCCCGGCCGCCAGCTACCTTCGTTATCTCGCGAACCTGGGGACGATGCGGCGCCGCATCCTGTCCCTGCTCATCCGAAGAGCCCGTCTGCGTCCCGCCGAAGGTGTCTTGAGAAGGGTCGCGCGGGACGTTCTCCGGGAAACTCCGGACCTCCTTGACTCGAACGCTCATGCCGACTCGCCCCTCAAAATCATGATCTTCCAACGAAGCGATGATGCCGGCCGGGGGAGAGAAGGTCGGCCATGAAAAGCCTGAAAGTCGGGATCGTCGGATTCGGAGGCGCCGGACAAGCGTTCCTGGATCATTTTTGGTCGATGAGCGGCTGCCGGCCCGCGATGGTGTTCGACCCAAATCCGGCCGCCCTCGATCGAGTCCGGGGGTTGTCGCCATCTATTCCCGCGACGGACGATTTCCACGCCTTCCTCAAGGCCGAAATCGACATCGTCGCCGTCTGCTCGCCCGACCGAACTCATGCCGGATATGTCGTCGACAGCTTCGCCGCCGGCAAGCACGTCATCTGCGAGAAACCGTTGACCGATTCCCTTAAAGGCTGCCGTGAGATTCTAAACGCCGAGAAAAAGGCGAGCGGGCTCGTCGGCGCGGTCCAGCATCAAATGCGCTTCCTTCCCGTCCATCGGCGGATGAAAGAGCTGATCTCGGCGGGCGCTTTAGGGGTCGTTTCCTATGCGGAGGGCTACTATGTCCACAACCTGATCGAACGGGCCACGCGTTTTGATCCGTGGCGGTTCGAACATGGAGCGACTCCCCTGGTCTATGCAGGCTGCCATTTCGTAGACATCCTGCGTTGGCTCCTCGACGATGAGGTCGAAGAGGTGTCCGCCATGGCCAACCACCTGGCCTTCCCCCATTATCCCGAATCGGACCTGAACGCCGTCCTTCTTCGTTTCCGTTCCGGCGTCGTAGGGCATATCGTGATCGCCTTCGGCGCGGCCCGACCCCAGGACCATTCCGTCCGGATTTATGGCACGCTGCGGTCGATCGAAAACAATCTCCTTTTTGAAAAGGACGGAGACTTTACGGTCATAGCCCGCCCTTTCCTTCAGAAGCCCTATGGCCCCTCAATCCGCTGGCAGGTTCGGGCCAAGCATCTCAAGGACGGTTTGAAAGCCATTCTTGCCGGGCGCGCGGCGGAATTGCTGCTGTCTCCTTTTCGCGGGAAGGCGGGCGAGTATTCGGTCCAAGGCTATCCTTTTCGCCTCTATGAACATAGTCACGCGGTTCGGGCATCTCTCGAGGATTTCGTGCGGGCCGTCCGGACGCGAAGTCGTCCCCTCTGTACGCTTCTCGAAGCCGCTAAGACGGCGGCTACGTGTCTGGCCGGCGTGGAGGCATATCGGACGGGACAAACGGTCTCTATGGGCGCTTATTGGCTTCCCGAATTCGGCGACGCTCCCGGAGGAGGCGCCAGAATCGCCCCAGCGTCGGAGAAACAAGCTTGAGCTTGTCGCAGAAAACCGCCGTGAGCGTCATGTGGAAAGGGGCGTCCACGCTAACTCTAACGGCCTTAAATTTCACCATCCTGGCCGCCTTAGCCCGTCTCCTCGCCCCGTCGGACTTCGGCCTGATGGGGATGTTAACCGCGGTCATCGGATTTGCCGGCATGCTGGCCGATCTTGGGCTTAGCGCGGCGGTGATCCACAAGCAGGACATGACGCGGGAGCAGTTCTCGACCATATTCTACCTGAACGTCCTCATCGGGCTGATTCTCACGGGCGCGTGTTTCTTGTTCTCGACGGTCGTCGCCTCCTTTTTCCGGCAGGAAGCTCTGGCCGGACTGATGAGGCTGGTTTCGCCGATTTTTGCCATAAGCGGGCTCAGCCAATCGTTCGATCCCCTCCTTCAGAAAAACCTCGACTTTAAAATTCTTTTTAAAATCGACATCTCCGAAATATTCCTCTATGGCTTCATTTCGATCTTCTTCGCTGTAAACGGATTTGGCGTTCGCAGTCTGGTCCTCGGAGCTTTGTTCCGGGTGACGGCTCGGGCGGTGTGGCTCTGGATTGTTGCCCCTCTGAGGCCCGGTTTGATATTCGACCTTGCGTCGGTCCGGTCCTACTTGCGATACAGCTTGTACATTTTCGGTGAACGGATTCTCAATTATTTCAGCCGGAATCTGGACAATATCGTCATTGGCCGGGTTCTCGGCGCCGAAGCCTTGGGGTACTATGCTTTGGCCTACAGCCTGATGCTCATGCCCGTCTCTAAAATCGCGTCTTCGGTGACGACGGTGATGTTTCCTGCTTTTTCTCTCGTTCAGTCCGACAATCGAAAAATCCGGGAGGGGTATCTCCGGGTCGTGAAATTCGTCTCTCTGCTGACGTTTCCGATGATGGCCGGACTGCTGGTCATCGCGCCGGAGTTCATCATGTTCGTCTACGGCCCGCGGTGGCGGCCCAGCATCGCCGTCCTCCAATTGTTTTGCCTCGTCGGCGCCGCCCAGTCGATCGTGACGACGACCGGATCCGTCCAGTATGCCAAAGGCCGATCGGATATCAGTTTCAAATGGAGTATCATCGCCCTGGCCGTCAACGCTTCGGCCTTTTTGATTGGCGTCAAGTGGGGAATCATAGGCGTTGCCGTCGGCTATGCGATCTCCGCTTGCTTCCTGGAACCGGCCATCCAACTGGTCACAAACCGTCTCATCGAGCTGCCGTGGCGGGCGTTCGTGAAGCCGTTTCTTGTCCCTCTTCAAGGTGCCGCTCTCATCCTAGCGATCGTTTCGGCCTACAAATGGATTTTATCTCCGCCGATCGCCCTGGCGCCGGCGGCCGAACTGGCTGTCAGCGTGACTCTGGGCATCATCGTCTACACGGGTTTCGTCCTGGCCTCCAAGGATCGAAACTTCCTTCGTGAAGGCATCGAATTTTTAGGCTTCAACGGGAAAGGAAAACGGTCTTGATCCGATGCGACATCTTCATCCCGAAGAGGCGATGAACGGATCCGCCATGTCGCCAACTCCGCGGACCGTCGCTCACCTCAATGATGCCTTTTTCGAATTTTCGGAAACGTTCATCTATCATTACGTTCATTGCCTTTCGCATCGCCGGGCGTTCCGCCCGGTCTGTTTGGGATGGGCGGCCAAGAACCTTGGCCAGTTCCCCTTCCCGTCCGAGGATTTCCATTCGTTGGCCCTGCCTTGGAAACCGGCGGACCGGGCCTATCGACATCTCGTCTTCCGCCTTTCCCTCCGGAATCGATTCGCCGAATGGCGGGCGCGGCGGATCTGCCGACGGCTTTCCGCGGCCTTGCTCCATGCTCATTTCGGCCCGGTCGGATTCTTTTCCCTTCCCCTCCGTGAGGCGTTAGGCGTTCCCCTGGTCACCACGTTCTATGGATATGATATGTCTCAACTTCCCGCCCAGCCAGCCTGGCGAGACCGTTTCCGCCGGCTCTTCCAAAACGGAGACTTGTTCCTCGTGGAGGGGGAATACATGCGCCGTCGTCTCCAGGGGCTCGGCTGCCCCGCGGAAAAAATCAAAATCCAACGAATCGCCGTCCCTCTTGGCCGTCTGGCGTTTAGAGCGCGGACGGCGAAGCCGAAAGGCGATTCCACGGTCATTCTCTTCTGCGGACGTTTTGTGGAGAAAAAGGGGCTTCTCGTGGCCCTGCGAGCGCTGGCCAAAATCCGCGCCCGGAACGGACGCTTTGAATTCCGGATCATCGGTGACGGTCCCCAGCGGTCCGCGGTCGCAGCCTTCGTCCGGGACAACGCCATGGCCGACTATGTCCGGATGCTCGGGTCCTTGGACTACGACCGCTACCTCCGGGAGCTCGAGGACGCGGATATTTTCCTCCAACCGAGCTTGACGGCCGCCGACGGCGACAGCGAGGGCGGCGCTCCGACGACCCTGCTCGAAGCCCAAGCCTTGGGGCTTCCCATCGTGACGACGACTCACGCCGACATTCCCAATGTGGTCGTCCCCGGGCGAAGCGCCCTGTTAGCGCCCGAAGGGGACGAAGAATCGCTGGCTTCCCTGATCCTCGGGCTGATGGACCGACCTGAGGCGTGGGCCGCTATGGGCCGGGCCGGGCGGGCTTTCGTCGAAACCTATCACGACATCGATAAAGAGGCCGGCGCGCTCGAATCGAAATACCGGGAGCTGATCGAAGCTTGAGAAAAAAACATGACTGATCCCAAACCCTATTTCAGCGTTATCATGCCCGTGCATAACCGGGCCAACCTGGTCGGCCGGTCGATTCGAAGTATCCTCCGCCAGTCTTTCGTCGATTTTGAGCTCATCCTCGTCAACGACGCCTCGACCGATACCACGGGCGAGGTTCTCGAAACGTTCGCCCGTCTGGACGACCGAGTGCGTTGCCGCCATCTCGCCGTGAACACCGGAGGAGCAGGAGCCCGGAACCGCGGCGTCGAAATCGCCCGGGGTGCCCGACTGGCTTTCCTCGACTCCGACGACCTCGCTTTCCCAAACTGGCTAGCCGCAGCATTCGTCAAGATCCGGGCGCTCCCGGCTTCGTGGATCGTCCTCTATAGCCGGTATTATATCCGAGACGGATTGACCGGAGTGACCTATCAGAACGTTATCCGTCCCAAGGAAGGTTGGATCTATGAGGATCTTCTCCGGGGGAACCATCTTCCGGTCGGAGGCTCGGGGGTGATCGTTCCGAGAGAGGGCTTTGTCGCCGTCGGCGGCTTCGATGAACGCTTGTTCGCCGGACATGATTACGACCTTTGGTACCGCCTCGCGGAACGAGGTACGTTCCATTTTCTCAACGCTCCGGTGATCTTGTTCTTTGAGCATCGGGATCATCGTATCTCCGAGGACGCCGTCCGAAAACCGATAGCCGCGGCGCTCTTCCGCGACAAGTGGAATGCCGAGATTCAGCGCGTCGGCGGAAGCGAGACGGTGGGCCGTCGCACCCGGAAACACGAAGCCGAAGGGACGTTCGCCGTCCTCCGGAAGGAGATCGTCAACCGGGGCCGCCGAGCCGGTTTCACGTTCTTGCTGCGCTCGTTCTCGATCGACAGCTTCAGGCCGGCCAATTTTCTTAAGAATCTCCTGCTTCTTCTGGCCGGGCCCCGTCTCTACGACTCGTTTAAGGTCGTCCGCGGATTCTTGTACTGGAACATTATGAAGAGGAATGCCGGGGTGAGGTGTAGCCGTGGGCTCTGAGCAGGATCGTCTGGCCTTCGTCGTTTCGACGAAGGATCGGCCGAAGGAGCTCCGACGTCTTCTTGAGAGCCTTGCTTTGCAGATCCGTCCGCCGGAGGAGATCGTCATCGTCGACGGCAGCCGGCCTCCCATGAGCGATATTGTTTGGAACTTGCCCCGACTGTGTCTAAAATACATCCGGGTGGATCCGCCATCTCTCATCCGGCAGCGCCTGGCGGGAATCAAGGCCGTGAGCCCGGACGCGGCGCTCATCGGATTCTTGGATGACGACTCCGTCCTCGAGGCTGAGGCCTTGGAACGGATGCGGGAATTCTGGGCCATAGCTTCCCCCGAGACCGGAGGCGCCTCTTTTAACATGGCCAATTATCCAAAGATGTTCGCTGCATCCTTGAAGGCTTCGGCGCTCGTCCGCGGAATGGGATTGTTCAGCTGCGAACCGGGAGTCGTCCTTCCTTCCGGATTTCACACCATGATCGGCGTTTTGGACCGAACGCGCGATGTTCGATGGCTTCCCGCCGGGGCCGTTCTGTGGCGCCGCAGGGTCATCGAGGAGTTCCACTTAGATCCTTGGTATGAAGGCTATGGCTACCTGGACGATCTGGACTTCAGCTACCGCGTCGGAAAGAAATATCGGCTGGCCGTCGTTGCCGAGGCGCGCTATTTCCATTATCCCTCCCCCAGGGGTCGGATGAGCGAATATCGCTTTGGCCGGCAAGAAGTCTGCAACCGGCTTTACTTCGTGCGGCGGAATCAGGAGTTATCCATAGGGAAGTGCTACCTGGCTTTGGTTGCCCGGGCTGGATTGAGCCTCGTCCTGGCGGTCCGGGAGCGGCGAGCCGGATACCTGCGCCGCATCTTGGGGAATCTCGTCGGTCTCGTGAATTCGTTCGCCGGGGGGCGCTGAGGACCATGACGCGCCTGTCCGTCGTTATGCCCGTGAGGAACGAAGCGGCCTATATCGAGGAGGCGATCGGCAGTCTTCAAAGCCAGACGTTCTCCGATTGGGAGCTCGTTGTCGTGGATGACCACTCGAGCGACGCCACGACGGCGATCGTCTCCCGGAAACGGGCGCGCGATTCGCGCATCCGGATGGTCCCGAATCGCGGATGGGGGCAAGTCCAAGCCTTGAATACGGGGTACGCCGAGTCAGAAGCTCCATATATAAAATTCATGGACGGCGACGACGTCCTCAGCCCGCGGTTCTCCGCGTTGGCTGAGACCCTGTTTCGGTCCGACGCCTCCTACCACGACATCGAGATCGTCCGCTCCGACCTCAAATCCATCAACATCCTGCGCCTCTCGTCGAAGTTCAAGGACGCCCCCTTCGTCTCTTGTTTTCGAGCCGGCGTCGTCCATCCGTCCCGCAGCGCTTGGACTTTTTCCCGACGCGTCGGGGCCCGGCTCTTTCCACTGCCAGCCCGCTTGCCCTCGCCGCACGAGGACTATTGGATCGCCGTTTCCATCAAGAGACACGCGGCCGGCCTAGACTACATCCCCGCTCCGCTGTATCGATATCGGCAACACGCCGACCAGACGTTCCGGGGGATTTACAACTTCTCTCCGGACGCGGTCTCTTTTCGAGCCGGGGCGATGCTGGGGGTTATTGACGTCATGGAATCCGAAGAGGAATTCGGTCTCGGACACCCCGAGATCGGCCGCCGTCTGGCCGCCATGCGGGCCTATTACGGGATTCTCGCCCTGGAATCCGCGGGAGTCATCGAGATTCTTCGCGCCGACCTTTCGCTGGGCGAAAGGGCAAAGCTTCTGGTCGTCAAGAAGTTCCCCTTCGCCGCGGCGCGGTTGTCCCGATTCAAATCTGGGCTTACCTCGCGCTTCGCCGGTTCATGGAAATGAAGATTCTCGTCTCGGCCTACGCCTGTTACCCGCCGATCGGTCCCGATCAAGATCCAGACGCCCGGCATCTCAGCGGCGGAGAATCGCTTCTCGGCTGGAACCTTGTTCGGCAGATCGGGCGCTTTCACGAAGCCGTCGTCCTCACCGACGTGCGCAACCGGAGGGGCATCGAACGGGCTCTTGGGGAACTCCCCATGAAAAATGTCACCTTCCATTTCTTCCGGCTTCCGATTCACTGGAGGCCGTTCTGGCATTCCGCCGTGGCTAAGCATCTCTATTATTTCCTTTGGCAGATCGGCGCGGCCTGGGTGGGCGCCCGTCTCCACCGGATTCATCGGTTCGATGCCGCCCATCAGGTAACCTACGCCAACGACTGGATGCCGAGCTTCATCGGCGCCTACCTGCCTGTTCCCTTCATCTGGGGTCCGATCGGCGGCGGCCAGGCGAATCCCCCTGGTTTCGAGGACGAATACGGCCTCGGCCAGCGTCTGCGCGAACACGGCCGGATCTGGGCCCAGGATTTCGGACGGCGCATCGTCCCGGCTCGCCGGCGGTGCGCCGATCGTGCCCGGGCCATTTTGGTCTGCAACGCCGAAACGCGGGCTAAGTTCCCGCTCCCATTCCGGGCCAAGATCCACGATTTCCCGGTGACCGGCGTTTCGGAGAGGGATGTCGCGCCTGCGGGAGCCCTCGTCCCGCGGGGCGATATGTTCCGCGTCCTGACCTCGGGCCGGCTGGTCCGGTACAAGCGGTTCGACTTCGCCGTAATCGCCTTCGCCCGTTTTCTGAATCGCCGCCCCCTCCGGCGCGCCGTCTTCGAGATCATCGGCGATGGGCCCGAAGGCCCCGCCTTGAAAGCTCTCGTCGGGAAACTCGGAGTTCAAGACAACGTCGTTTTCACCTCCTGGCTTCCGCGCCAGGAGGTCTTGGCCCGGATGATGGGCTGCGATGTTTTTCTCTTTCCCAGCCTTCGGGAAGGAGGAGGAATCGTCGTCATTGAAGCCATGGTCTGCGGCAAACCGGTCATTGCCTTGGACGCGGCCGGACCCGGCGCCATCATCCAGCCGGAATGGGGGATCAAGGTCGTTCCGCGGGACCCGGCCTTCGTCGTGGAAGGGCTCACTCAAGCCCTGCAAAGGCTCGCCGACGATGAAGACTTGCGCCTCCGGATAGGCAACGCGGCCCGAGACCGGGCTAGGGATTATTATGTCTGGGACCGGCTTGGCGAGCGTCTTTTGACCATTTATGAGGATGTGCTCGGCCGGACTTTGCGAATGTAACGCGGTCATGAAGTTCTTTGTCGTCTTATGGCTTTTGGTATGGGGAGGGATGTTTTCCGGACCTTACAATCTGGAAATGCCGAAATTCACCTCCTCGGCGTTCAATGTTTTTCAAGGCCTCCGCGCTTTGCTGCCGCTTTTAGCTCTATATTCGTCATTCATCTGGGCTTTAGCGAAGAAGCCGAGCGCACGCTTTTTGCGGACGCCTCTGGGGTTGCTTTTAGCCTATGGATTGACGGGTTTTTTCACGTCATTGCTTCTATCGGTCAACACCAGCGAATCGATGTATTGGGTGGGCGTCTACTTATCGCCGCTGACCGTTGTCTGGTGCGTGATGGAATCCGACCGTCCTAAAGACATCTTGCGGGCAATTATTTTGATTAATTATGCAATTTTCGGATTTTTTGCCGTGAGTCTATTCCCCGAAGCCGTTCGCGTCTTCCTGGGACAAGAGACGTTTTCTTCGTATTACAAACTGCTCTTCGGTTTGGGCGTGATAACGAAAAACGGCGTCGGACGCTTCGCTCTGGTCATGGCGATTTTTTCGCTTCTCCGCTTTCTCACGACATCGAGACGGAGCCGTTACGTTTGGCTGTTAGGGGTCGGATCCTCATTGTTCATGGTTATGATGACTCAATCACGGACGGCCCTTCTGGGTTTGGCCGTGGTCGCCGGATTGTTCGTCGTTCTTTGGGGAATCGACTGGCGATATCTGTTCCTGGCCCCCTTGGCGGCGTTCATCTTATGGACTTCGGGTGTCAAATGGAGATCCCAGGGGTCTCTCGATCGGCTTTTGAGTTTGTCCGGGCGGGAGACAACTTGGCAAAAGGGTTTGGACCAAATCACACATTCCCCGTTCTTGGGATGGGGATTCAACGCCGACCGTCTTTTGCTTCAATCCGAACATATGCATAATGCCATTCTCCAAGCCTTCATCCAAGCCGGGGTCGTCGGTTTTTTCTTTTTCTGCGCGGCTTTTTTAGTGTTTTGGTGGCAGCTCATGATGTCCGGATTGATCCGAAAGGCGAAGACGTTGATCGGGCCGGAGAAAGCGCTCGTCATGGAATCCATCCTCATTGTGGGCTTTATGACAGCCCGGTCGTTTTTTGAGTCGACGGCCGCTTTTTACGGCGTGGATCTCCTTCTTCTTGTGCCGTCGATGGCGTATGTCGTCCTGGTCATCCGGGAGAAACGGGCCGAGACAAACGAATCTTCCTGAGAAACATGGAGTCTCTTCCCCCCGTCACGTGCCGCGGTCGGGAAGATCTCGCGGTCAAGATTTGCGCTGTGAGGAGCGAAAGAGATTCTTGAGCATCACGGCGTCCGTTTCATTCTCCATGACGCAAACCGTAGCGACTCGCATGCGGATTCTTTTCCCTTG
The DNA here is from genome assembly GCA_041479785.1 of Candidatus Aminicenantia bacterium. Taxonomy (GTDB): domain Bacteria; phylum Acidobacteriota; class Aminicenantia; order Aminicenantales; family UBA4085; genus JBGOYP01. The sequence continues at coordinate 15,408 of JBGOYP010000018.1, forward strand.
AGAGGACCTACCGGCATGAAAATTCTCATCCACACCATGTATTTCCTCCCGGAATTCGGGAGTGCGCCCATCTTGATGAACGAACTGGCCGCCTATCTCGCCGGGCGGGGGCACGACGTTGAGGTCATTACGACCCTTCCCCGACCGCCGCATAATCGGGGATATGCGGGGCGATTTTATATGCGCGAATGCCGGAACGGGTTCCACGTCAAAAGGATCCTGACCAATTTCACCGTCCATCATATCGGCCGACTTGTCGCCTGGTCGATTTACACGATGATGACCATCATCCATCTCGCCAAAGTCCGCCGCGGCGACGTCGTCTTCCTCCGCCTGCCGCCGCTCCAGCTCGGCGTGACGGGGATCCTGGCCCGCTTTCTCTGCGGGGCCCGGGTCATGCTCAACGTCCAGGACATCCATCCCGATCTGTCCATCGAATCGGGGCTGCTGAAGAACCCTCTGGCCATCAAGGCCGCCCTCGGCTTCGAAAAATGGATCTACGACGGGCACCGGAACATCGTCGTGATCAGCGATGGATTCAAAAGAAACCTGACGGCCAAAGGCGTCTCTCCGGACAAGATCTCCGTCATCCCCAATTGGGTGGACACGGAATTCGTGAGGCCGCTGCCCAAAGCCAACCCCGTTTCCGAAAAGCATGGACTGGCCGGCAAGTTCGTTCTCCTGTATTCCGGGATCGTCAGCATCAGCAGTTACGCGACCCTGGTCAGGATCCTGGAGACGGCCGCCCTGTTGAAGGACGACCCCGAGATCCTGTTCGTCATCGTGGGGGAGGGGTTCAAAGCGAACGACCTCCAGGCCAAAGCGGCCGAGCTCGACCTGCCGAATGTCCTCCGGCTGCCGTTCCAGCCTTACCGCGACGTGCCTCAGATGATGGCTTCGGCCGACGTGCTCCTCGTTCCCCTCGACAAGGAGAAGTCGCTGCTCTCGGTCCCTTCGAAATTCTATAACTATGCCGCCGCCGGGCGGCCCGTGCTCGGGCTGGCCCACGAGAACTCCGAGATCTTCCAGATCATCCGCGACACGCGGTGCGGGCTCTGCGCCCCTCCCGACGATCCGGCGAGGATCGCCGCCGTGATCCGCGCCCTCAAGAAGGACGCCGACGGTCGAGCGGCGATGGGCGCCAATGGTCGGGCCTACGCCCTGAAAAATGTGGCCAAGGACCTCGTCCTGAAAATGTTCGAGGATCTGATGACGACGATCACCTGAGGCGCGCCGAAAAGGTCTCACCGATGAAAGCGCTGTTCTTAAAAAGGCCCTTCGATATCGCCCTGTCGGGCACCGGCATTCTTTTGTCCTCGCCGCTCTGGCTGCTCTTCGCCTGCCTGATCAAGCTCACCGACCGCGGCCCCGTCTTTTACAAACAGGACCGCGTCGGCCGGAACGGGCGGATCTTTAAAGCGATGAAGTTCCGATCGATGATCGTCGATGCGGAAAAGGACCATGGTCCCGTCCAAGCGATTGAACATGATCCGCGGGTCACCAAGGTCGGCCGGATCCTTCGGGCCACGGCCATGGACGAGCTGCCGCAGCTGCTGAACATCTTCAAAGGGGACATGAGCTTCGTCGGCCCGAGGGCCTTGCGGCCCAAAGAGAAGGAGGTCCATGGCGACCCGGACACCCGGGAGATCGAGGACATCCCCGGCTACCGGGAGAGGCACGCGGTGAGACCCGGGCTGACGGGATTGACCCAGGTCTATCTGCCCGGGGACACGCCCCGGCGGAAGAAGTTCCGATATGACCTGCTCTATGTCAGGAAGATGAGCTTTTGGCTGGACATGAAGCTGATCACCTTGTCGTTTTGGATCACTTTCCGCGGCAAATGGGAGTCCCGGCAGAAAAAAATATGAAAAAACCAAGCGGAGCCGAAAGAAAGGTTGATTTTCCAGGCGGCGAAGACATATAATGAACTGGTCGAGCGGCGAAATTTTTTAGGCAAGAAGCGCTTGACAATGCTAACAACATGTCGTATTTATCTGGTTAAGGGCCCAATATATAGTGTTGCATATCTATCTTACCCGGATAAAGCCGGTTCGGGAGAATATTAAAGGGAAATCCGAGGAACATGAACAGATTTGACGTGGCCGTCATCGGCGGCGGGCCGAGCGGCCTGCACGCCGCCTTTCTCTTAGCCGAAAAGGGACTGAAGGTTCTCGTCGCCGAACAGAAGAGAGAGATCGGCTCCGATGTCATCTGCACGGGTATTGTCGGGAAGGAGATCTTTCAAGAGTTTTCGATCCTCCCCGATCCCTTGATCCGGGACATCCAGATCGTCAAGGTCGTTTCGTCGTCGGGCAACTCCCTCCATTATCAACACCAGTCGTCGTTCGCCTGCATCGTCGACCGGAAGACGTTCGATCAGGCGCTGGCCGAGAAGGCGAGGGCCGCCGGTGCCGAGATCGCCCTCGGCACGTGCGTGAGGGATGTCACGCTCGGGCGGGACGGCGTCGAGATCGAAACGGGGGGGCTGGACGCTCCGGCCAGAACGTTCGCGGCGCGGATGGTCATTCTCGCCACGGGGATCGATCATCGTCTGAACAAGAAGCTGGGATTGGGCGTGCCCGATGACCATCTCCTTGGAGCCCAGGCCGAGCTCGAGATCTCGAACGGATCGTCGGCGACGATCTTCATCGGGAAGAACGTCGCTCCCGGGGCCTTTGCCTGGGCCGTTCCCACGGTCGAAGGACGTCTCCGTCTCGGTCTGGTGACCTCCCGCGAGCCGCGGGCCTGGTTCTTAAACCTCATGAAAAAATTCTATCCGGAAAAGATGGATGAATTCCGGCCCGAGTCGATCCAGATCAA
>JBGOYP010000019.1:0-18179 GCA_041479785.1 Candidatus Aminicenantia bacterium
CGCGGCGGCCTTTTCCCGGGCGTCGCTTTGGAGCAAGATCTCCCCTTTAAATCGCATCGCCCTTCGCATCCGTTCTCCCATCTCCAGGTCGCGATATATTTTCAAAGAGGATTCGACCTTCTCCAGGGCCTGCGCCGTTCGGCCCCGTATCATGTCGAAGAATGCATAATACGTATTCGTCGTTGCCCGGGCGCTGACGTTTTTCTGCTCGTCGATAAGGGCCAGAGTCCGGCCGAATTCTTCTTCGGCCTCTTTGAAACGCCCCTGCGTTGTTAAAATCATGATCCGGCGAACGAGAGCGAAAACCACCTGTGATTTGGGATCTTTTTCGAAGATCGCCCGGCATTCTTTCTCGGCGTCATCGAGGTTCCCGCGGAGATACAAAATGTCGGCTTTGAGATAGGCCGCCTCGGTGGAATTCGGGGCGGCGAGCAGAATTTTTTCCGCTTCGTTCATCGCTTCGTCGTAACGGCCTTGGTAGAGATACGTATCGCCGAATGCGACCCGTATACGAACGGCGTTAGGGTCGATTTTAAGAAAATCTTCGTACACGTGGCGGGCGTCTTCGGGACGGCCGAGCGATTCATAGGCGCCGCCGAAGTTGATGCAGCTCAAGACGTTCTTGTTCATAGAATAGTAGCGATCATAATAGGGCAACGCTTTGGAGTACTCCTCAGCGTTGCCGTAGATGTTGCCGAGACCATTAAGGGCCAGGTCATCATCGGGATAGAGCTTGAGGAGCTGGTCATAAGTTTCGATGGCTTTACCGAAAGTCTGTTCGGATTGGCCATAGATCCGGCCTTGGATGAGCAGGCGTTCCCGGTCCGAAATGCGGTCCGCGTTCTCCATGGCTTTCTGCATGGACTCCCGGCCTTGCTTGATGAATCCCCTATTGCTGTAGACCGCGGACAGGCCGCGATAGGCCATGGCGAAACCAGAGTCGAGGGCGACCGCCTTTTCATAGAGAGGAATGGCGTCTAGGTATTGCACCGCCAGATGTTTTTTCCGGGCTTCGACGTAGAACTTCATGGCCTCGGGAGAGGCTGTCGTGATCTGGCCGACGGGTTTGTCGATATCGCCCGAGATCTCCTGCGGGGTCAGGTTCAGGTCCGCCTTGATCATCCGGGTTAGTTCGTCGATCTTGGGTGGGATGTCGCCCTCGCCGGCGCACTCGATTTTCTTCGTCTCGATCACTTCGCCCGTCTTCGGTTTCTGGAGCCGGGCGGTGATGATGATCTTTTCGCCCGCCTTCATGATCCCGCCGCTCAAGACATAACCGACCCGGCCCTCGTTCGCCACTTTGGTCAGGTCGTCGGCCGAATATTTCTTGGCCTCGGCGAGGCCGAGCTTTTTGAGGATTCCGAACGTCGTTTCGCCGCTGAGGACGGTCAAAAATTTTGATTGGGCGAGGTCGGTTACGAGGAGTTCGGGCAAGCCCATCTTCCAATCGTCGAGCGCCGGGTCCCCCGAGATGTTCTCGAAATAGACGATGGCGAGCGACGGCTTTCCGGAGGGCGGCGCCGGCGTGCCTTTCTTGAGCGAGAGAAGCTGCCAGACGACGACCGCGGCAATGATGATGAGAATGGCTGCGCCGGGAATTAACGCTTTCTTCAGGCTGAAGGTGACCGTCACCTGACGAGCGGTATGCGTTTTCCGAACCGGGACGACGCGCTCGGTCGTCGGAAGGGCCTGCTCGATCCGCTCCAGCTCGGCGCGGACCTCGGCGGCGCTCTGTGGCCGAGCCGCTTTATCCTTTTCCAGGCATTTCAGGATGAGCTTGTTCAAGTCCTCGGGAATACCGGCGTTGAACTCCCGGGGGCTTTTCGGCCGTTCGCTCTTCTGCTTAACCCCGATCGTGAACGGCGTGTCTCCCTCGAACGGCACTCGGCCGGTCGACATTTCATAGAGGATGATTCCGAGCGAGTAGATGTCCGAGCGCGGGTCGACGTCTTTCCCTTCGACCTGCTCGGGGCTCATATATTCCGGCGTGCCGATCATCACCCCCAGCCCGGTCGTGCTTTTCGCCGCGAGCGAGCGGGCGATCCCGAAGTCCATGATCTTCGCGTTTCCCTCACGGTCGATGATGATGTTGGACGGCTTCAGGTCGCGATGGATGATGCCCTGCCGGTGGGCCTCGTCCAGCCCTTCGCATACCTGTTTGGCGACGGAGATCGTTTTTCCGACGGTCAGCTGGCCCGACCGCCGGATGAAACTCCGCAGGTCTTCGCCCGGGACATACTCCATCGTGATGAAATGTGCGCCGCGGTCTTCCATCAGCTCGTACATCCGCCCCACGTTCCGGTGGCTGATCTTGCGGGCCAGCTTGAGTTCGTTTTGAAACCGCTCGAGCGTCTTTTGGTCCAGGGCGATCTCGGGCCGGATGAGCTTGAGGCCGACCTCCTCGTGGAGCTTCGTGTCGAGCGCCCGGTAGACGCGGCCCATGCCGCCGTGGCCGAGCTCCTCGATGATCTGGTAGCGCCCGGCGAAGGTCGAGCCCATGGTCAGCTCTTCACGGGGCGTCGACATGGTTTCCGTCCGGAGGACATCCGGCGGACCGACGGACGTAAGTTTTGTCCCGCATTTGCCGCAGAAAAGCGTCTGCTCAGGATTTTCGAACCGGCAGGATGGACAGCTCTTTGCCATAAAAGTCCCTTTTTAGCCTAGCAAATTTAGATTATCAGGGTCGCAGGGTGGAGTCAATGGAATAAAACGGGGCAGGGTTTCATGCCCCGCCAGAGAAAGGGAGCCGGGGCTCGAGTTGACTCGGGGGGAGGGCTCCGTTAGAATTGAGGCGGCAGAAAAGCGACCTTGTTCTTCAAAAGAATTCGGACAATCAAGCCCAAGGCGCGGGTCCGGCCTTTAAGCCGAGATGCCCGCCTGCTGTCGAGGTCAAGATGAAGACGTCCGGGGAAAAACTCCAGGAACTCAGAGAACGGCGCAAGGCGGCGATGCTCGGCGGTGGAGAGGAGAGGATCAAGAAGATCCACGATGCGGGGCGGCTGTCCGCCCGGGAACGAATCGGCCTCCTCTTCGACCCGGGAACGTTCCTGGAACTCGGCGTCTTCGTCACGCACCGTTGCGCCGATTTCGGGATGGACAAGCAGAAAATCACGGGCGACGGCGTCGTCGCCGGCCACGGAAAGGTCAACGGCCGCCCCGCCTATGCCTTCGCCCAGGACTTCACGGTCTTCGGAGGCACGATGAGCGAGGCCAACGCCGCCAAGATCTGCCGTCTCATGGACCTCGCCATGGAGAACGGAGCGCCGATCATCGGCCTCAACGACAGCGGCGGGGCGCGGATCCAGGAGGGGGTGGCAAGCCTCGGCGGGTACGCGGATGTTTTTCTGCGGAATACGCTCGCTTCGGGCGTCGTCCCGCAGATCTCAGCGATTATGGGCCCCTGCGCCGGGGGGGCGGTGTATTCGCCGGCCATCACCGATTTCATCATCATGGTCGACCACACCAGCCATATGTTCGTGACGGGTCCCAATGTGATCAAAGCGGTCACCAACGAGGAGGTCTCGTTTGAAGAGCTCGGCGGGGCCAGGACACACAGCACGAAAAGCGGCGTCGCTCACTTCATGGCCGAGAACGACCAGGACTGCATCCTGAAGATCCGGGAGCTCCTCCGCTACCTCCCGCAGAACAACCTTAGCGATGCTCCTCGAATCAAGAACGGGGACGACCCCAACCGGACCGATGCGGCGCTCAACGCGATCGTTCCCGACAATCCCAAAGAGCCCTACGACATGATCGAAATCATCAAGCGGGTAGTCGACGGCGGGGAATTCCTCGAAGTCCAACCCCTCTACGCCCGGAATATCGTCGTCGGATTCGCCCGCCTGAACGGGCGCAGTGTCGGGATCGTGGGTAACCAGCCGAAAGTCCTGGCCGGCGTCCTCGACATTAAGTCGTCGATCAAAGGCGCCCGTTTCGTCCGTTTCTGCGACGCCTTCAACATCCCGATCATCACCTTCGAGGACGTCCCCGGATTCCTTCCCGGCACGGAGCAGGAGTTCGGCGGGATCATCAAGCACGGGGCGAAGCTTCTTTATGCGTACTGTGAGGCGACGGTGCCCAAGATCACGGTGATCACCCGCAAGGCTTATGGCGGGGCTTACGACGTCATGTCCTCGAAACACATCCGGGCCGACTTCAATATCGCCTGGCCGACGGGGGAACTCGCCGTCATGGGAGCCGAGGGCTCCGTGAACATTCTCAATCGCAGAGAAATCGAAAAAGCAAAGGACCCGGAGGCGGTCCGCCGGAAGCTCATCGAGGAGTACAACGAAAAATTCGCCAACCCCTATATCGCGGCCGAGCTCGGGTACCTCGATGATATCATCGAACCGAAGGAGACGCGGCCCAAGGTCATCACGGCCCTGGAGAGCCTGGAGAACAAACGGCAGAGCCTGCCGCCGAAGAAGCACGGCAATCTGCCGCTGTAGGCGGAGGGCGGACGGCTGGGCCTGAGGACAACCGGTGTTCAAGAAGATCCTTGTTGCCAACCGGGGCGAAATCGCTATCCGGGTCATCCGGGCGTGCAAGGAGATGGGGATAACATCGGTCGCCATCTATTCGGATGCCGACCGTCTCGCTCTCCATGTGCACCATGCGGACGAGGCGTATCGCATCGGGCCTCCGCCGAGCCGCGACAGCTACCTCGCGATCGACAAAATCATCCAAACGGCCAAAAGATGCGGCGCCGAGGCCGTCCACCCCGGCTACGGTTTTCTCGCCGAGAACGCCGATTTCGCGTCGGCCTGCGACAAGGCGGGAGTCGTTTTCATCGGTCCCCGGGCGGAGTCCATACGGCGGATGGGCAATAAACTCGAAGCGCGCGACACCATGAGGGACGCCGGGGTCCCCGTCATCCCCGGGAGCGGCGCACGGGTCGGTTCCCCCGCGGAGGCGGCGGCGGCGGCGAAGACGTTCGGCTATCCCGTCATGATCAAGGCGGCCGCCGGCGGCGGCGGGAAAGGGATGAGGGCCATCGGCAGCGAAACGGAGTTCGATGCGGCGCTTCGGATGACGATGGGCGAAGCGGAGAGCGCGTTTGGAGACTCGAGCGTCTATCTCGAGAAATTCATCGAGCGGCCGAAGCACATCGAGATCCAGCTTCTGGCCGACGATCGCGGCGGCGTTGTCACGCTCGGAGAACGCGAGTGCTCGATGCAGCGCCGGTACCAAAAAGTCATCGAGGAGGCCCCATCCTCTGTCGTCGACCCGGACCTGCGGTCAGCCCTCAGCGATGCGGCGCGGAAGGCGGCTCTGGCCGTCGGCTATGTCGGTGCCGGGACCGTCGAATTCCTGATGGGCCCGGATCGACGGTTTTTCTTCCTCGAGATGAACACCCGCCTCCAAGTCGAACACCCGGTGACCGAGCTCGTCTACGGTTTTGATATCGTCAAAGAACAGATCCGGATCGCCGCCGGCGAGCCACTCTCCATCCGGCCGGAGGACGTGAGGATCCGGGGTCACGCGCTGGAGGCCCGGCTCTACGCGGAGGACCCCCAAGCGGGCTTCATGCCCTCGACGGGCTTCATCAAGCAGCTCGTGCTCCCGGAAGGGCCCGGCGTGCGCAACGACAACGGGATTTGTCCGGGCTATGAGATTCCGATTTACTACGATCCTCTCCTGGGAAAAGTGGCCGTCTGGGGGGAGGACCGGATGACGGCCATCCGAAGGCTCAAGCGGGCGCTCCTGGAGTATCAGGTGGATGGGGTCAGGACGAACATCGAATTCCTCCTTTGGGCGCTCGAGGAGCCGGGCTTCATCGATGGAAGCTACGACACGACATACATTGAGCGCGTCTTCCGGCCGGATGTGTTGCGCGGCCGGACCGAGGACATCGAGATTGCCGCTATCGCCGGCACGATCACCGCGTACCGCGGCCTTCGGCGGGCGAACGTCGACAGCCGGCCGGACGCCCATGAGAATATCTGGCGGAGGATCGCCCGCGCGGAAGGAGTGGGAAAATCTCCCGCGCGGACGTCGCCGGCCCGGGAAACGGGTGAACGGGAATGAAATTCTGGGTCAAGGTCGAGTCCCAGGAAAAGAGTGTCCTCATCGAGGACGTCGACGGAATCTACGTCGTCGAGATCGACGGGCGGAGGCGGGCTGTCGACTGCCGGACGGCGGAATCCAATGATTATCTGTCCCTGATCATCGACAACAGGTCGTACCTCGTCGAGAGCGCCCCGGTCAAAGCCGACGAGGGCCGGTATTCCGTGTGCGTGTCCGGCCGCCGCTACGAACTCGAAATATTCGACGAGCGGCTCATCGTGACCCGCCGGGCGAAAGAGGCGACGAGAGAGGACCGTTCCGTCATCATCAAGTCGCCCATGCCCGGGCTCATCGTCGACGTTCGCGTCAACCCCGGCGATCATGTCCGGGCCGGGTCGGTCCTTGTCGTGATGGAAGCGATGAAGATGCAGAACGAGCTCGTTTGCGATGTGGACGGGATCGTCAAGGCGGTCAACGTCAAACCCCGGGATACCGTGGAATCGCAAGCCCCGCTCATCGAGATCGGGAGAACGGAATGAAGCGAAGGCGCGACGTCGCGGAGAACCTTAAGACATGGCACGGGCGATCGTACCTGGAGGACATCAGAAAGAAAGGCGGGCGCAAGCCGTCGTTCGAAACCGCCTCGCATATTCCCGTCGAGCCCCTTTATACGCCCACCGACGTAGACGAGGACCGCTACTCCGAGAACCTCGGTTTCCCCGGAGAGTTTCCTTTCACCAGGGGCGTCTATCCCACCATGTACCGCGGCCGTCCCTGGACGATCCGGCAGTATGCCGGGTTCGGAACCGCCCGCCAGACCAATGAGCGGTTCCGTTATCTTCTCGAAAAAGGGCAGAAGGGGCTCTCGGTGGCGTTCGACCTTCCTACCCAGATCGGCTTGGATTCAGACGACCCCATGGCCCAAGGCGAGGTCGGCCGGGTGGGAGTCGCCGTCGACTCCATCGAAGACATGAGGGTCCTTTTCGATGGGATTCCGATCGACAGGATCAGCACGTCGATGACGATCAACGCGACGGCCGCCGTCCTTCTCGCCCTCTATGTCGCGCTGGCCGACGAACGGGGCATCGAGCGGCGGCGGTTGAACGGAACCGTCCAAAATGACATTTTGAAAGAATACATCGCCCGGGGAACGTACATCTTCCCTCCCGGGCCGTCGGTGCGGCTCATCACGGACATGTTCGCTTGGTGCGCCGAGAACGTTCCGGATTGGAACCCCGTGAGCATTAGTGGCTACCACATCCGCGAGGCGGGGTCGACGGCCGTCCAGGAGGTCGCCTTCACCCTCGCCGACGCGATCGTTTATGTGGACGCGTTAATCCGCGCCGGGCTCGATGTCGACGCCTTCGCGCCCCGGCTTTCGTTTTTCTTCAGCGCCCACAGCGACTTCCTTGAAGAGGTGGCGAAATTCCGTGCCGCCCGGAGGATGTGGGCCCGCATCATGAGAGGCCGTTTCGGCGCGAAGCGCGAGGAAAGTCTGCGGCTCCGTTTCCATACCCAGACGGCGGGGAGCACGCTCGCGGCCCGGCAGCCGGAGAACAATGTCGTCCGGGTGACCCTTCAAGCCCTGGCCGCCGTTCTTGGAGGAACCCAATCGCTCCATACCTGCAGCCTTGACGAAGCCCTCGCTCTTCCCAGCCGAGAGGCCGGCCGAATCGCCGTCCGGACTCAGCAGATCATCCTCGAGGAATCGGGCGTCGCCGACACCATCGATCCGCTGGGGGGGAGCTACGCGGTCGAAGCGCTCACCAACGAGATCGAGGCCCGGGCCACGGCCCTGATCGAACGCGTGGAGAAAGCGGGGGGAATGGTCAAAGCCATCGAACAGGGTTACCCGCAGAGGGAAATCGAAGAGGCGAGCTATGCCTACCAGACGTCCATCGAGCGCGGCGAACGGAAAATCGTCGGTGTCAACGTCTGCGCTGACGAAGGGGAGAGCGATCTCGAGGTCTTTTCCCTGGACCCCGAGATCGAACGGACCCAGGTCGCCGAGCTTCGGAAAAGAAAAGCCGGGCGAGACGGACAGGCGGTCGCGAAGGCCCTCGCCGGCCTTGACCGGGCGGCGGCGGGGAGCGTCAATCTCTTCCCGCCGATATTGCAGGCCGTGAAGTCATCGGCAACGGTCGGTGAGATCTGTGCCGCCCTCGTCCGGCGCTTCGGCCTCTACGGCGAAAGAACGACCGGCAGGTGAGCGATGATCAAGAGAATCGACCATGTCGCCATCGCCGTCGAGGATCTTGACGAATCGATCGAGCTTTTCGAAAAGGTCCTCGGACTCAGAATGGCGCGCCGCGAGCACGTGGCCGGCCACGATGTCGAGACGGCGACGTTCGACCTTGGAGAGACGGCGATCGAGCTTGTCGAGGGGAAGGGCGAGGGGTCCGCGATCCGGAAATTTGTCGAGAGGCGGGGGCCGGGAATCCACCACATCGCCGTCGCGGTCGAGGATATTGAGCGCACACTCGCGGAGCTCAGGGCGAAGGGCGTGCGCCTTATCGACGAATCGCCTCGGCCGGGCCGGGCCCACTCGCGCGTCGCCTTCATCCATCCCGACTCCACCCAGAAAGTGCTGCTCGAACTTGTTCAGACCGAACCGGAAGAATAACGTCATTCCGCTTATTGATCCCTTAGGATTTACGCGAGGCCGACGAGGGGCAGGAGGAGGCGCAGACCGAGCCAGAGGGTCAGTCCGCCCAGGACGTCGAACAGCGCGCCCGCCCGGATCATCTTTGTGATGGGCACGAGCCCGGACCCGTAGACGATGGCGTTCGGAGGCGTCGAGACGGGCAGCATGAACCCCCAGCTTGCGCCGAGCGTCGCGCCGATCGCCGGCGGGATCGGATTGATGCCCGCGGCCATCGACAGCGAGATGATCACGGGCACGACCATGTTGGCCGAGGCCGTATTCGAGGTCGTCTCGCTGACGATGATGGCGATGAAGATGGCGGCGAAGGTGATCCCCCACATCGAGTGCGCCCCGCTCAAGCGGACGAGGCTCTTCCCGACCGCGTCGGCCAGGCCGGTCTGAAACATCTGATCGCCCAACGTGATCCCGCCCCCGAAGAGCAGGAGCGTCCCCCAGTCGATGCGCCGGGCCTGCTTCCAGGTCAGGGTGAACTTCCGGTTCTTCCAGTCCACGGGCAGGACGAAGAGGAGGAACGCGGCGGCCAGGGCGGCCACGGCCTCCGGAAAATGGGAGTTGTAGAACAGGGTCGCTTTCGACTGCGTCCCGCCGACCAAGGCGAGGAACCCCGGCGCGATCCACAGGATCACCGCTACGCCGAAGGCGAACAGCGCGTTCCTCTGGCCGCGCGTCCACGGCCCCAACCGCTCGAGCTCGCGGCGGATGAAGTCGGCGCCGCCTTCGATGCGGGGCCGGGCGGGTTTGTGGAGCGCCGACAGGAGCCCGAACAGGATGAAGGACATGACGACGAGAATCGGCACCGCAAAGAGCATCCACTGGAAGAACGGGATCTTGACCTTCGTGAACTTTTCGATCATGGCGATCCCGATAAGGTTCGGCGGCGTTCCGACCGGCGTCCCGATGCCGCCCGCCGAAGACGCGTAGGCGGCCATAAGCATCATCCCCGTCGCGAAACGGCGCGTTCCGGGGTCGGCCCCGCGCCCGGCGCCTTGGGCGCTGATCTCGGACATGGCCGCGACGATACCCAGGCCGATCGGGTACATCATGGCCGTCGTGGCCGTATTGCTGATCCACATTGAAATAAGGGCGCAGATGGCGCCGAAGGCGAAGAGAACGCGACCGGCCCGGCGGCCGACCCAGCGGATCGCGAGGACGCGGTAGGCGAAGCGCTTGTCAAGGCGGTGGATCGTCATGGCCTCGGCCAGCAAGAAACTGCCCATAAATAGAAAAATCATGGGGTCGGCGAACGCGGCGAAGGCGGCCTTGGCGTTAGTGACGCCGAGGACGACACAGAGGGCCGCGCCGAGGACGGCGGTCATCGCCAGGGGGATGGCTTCGGTGACCCACCAAGCGACGACCCAGCCGACGATTGCGGCCAGGGTGTGGGCCGGTTGGCCGAGCGACGGCATCGGCAGGAGGTAGAGGAACGCGGCCAGGCCGGGGCCCAGGACGAGCCCGGCCGTCCTTCGGCCGCGCTCGAAGCGCTCCTCCCGCGGCGTCAGAACCTCGCGGACATCGGGAGGCGCGGAAGGGGTGCCCTCGGGGATTTCGGACATGGCGGTCCGGTGCGTTTCTCCGCACACCCTCCTTTCGCGGCAGCCGCGCTCCCCGCGGCGGCCGGCCTAGCCCTCGTCCGCCCGGACGAGGATGACCTTGCCGCGCGCGAAGATCAGGAGCTTAAGACGTTCCCTCTCGAAAGACTCAAAATCCATACCGTCCGTCGCGAAACAATTCTATTTCCGGACGCGGCGCGGTGTCAATTCCGCCGCGGCCGGGGCGGAGGCCAGATTGACTTTTCAGCCCCTTCCCTCTACACTTGGGCCTGATTTATCCCGTCCGTCCGCCTCTCCAGAAGGTCACGGAAGATCAAGGACCGGTCGCGCCATGAGCAAGGATCACTCCGAATATGATTTCGAGCGCATCGAAGAGAAGTGGCAGAATGTCTGGGCCGAGAGAAAGACCTTCGAGGTTCACGAGGAGCCCGGCAAGTCGAAATTTTACCTGCTCGAGATGTACCCATACCCCTCGGGTCGCGTCCATATGGGACACGTCCGGAACTATTCGATCGGCGACGTGATCGCCCGGTTCAAGACGATGACGGGCTGGAACGTCCTTCACCCGATCGGTTGGGACGCGCTGGGCATGCCGGCTGAGAACGCGGCCATCAAGCACGGCATCCACCCCCAGACATGGACGCTCGACAATATCGCCCATATGAAAACGCAGCTCAAGCGGATGGGCTTCGCCTATGACTGGTCGCGCGAAGTCAACACCTGCCTGCCCGATTATTACAAATGGAACCAGTGGATTTTTCTTAAAATGTATGAGCGCGGCCTGGCGTACCGGAAAAAAAGCTGGGTCAACTGGTGTCCGGACTGCCGGACCGTCCTGGCTAACGAGCAGGCCGCCGGCGGAGAGTGCTGGCGCTGTTCGGCCGAGGTCGAGCCGAAGAAAATGGACCATTGGTTCCTCAAGATCACGAACTATGCCGAGGAGCTCCTGGCCGGCCACGCCCAGCTCCAAAAATGGCCCGAGCATGTCCTTCTGATGCAGAGAAACTGGATCGGGAAAAGCACCGGCGCCTACGTCGATTTCGAGGTCCCGGAGCTCGGCCGGCCGATTCGGGTCTTCACGACGCGGATCGATACGATCTACGGCGCGACGTTTCTGGTCCTGTCGCCCGAACACCCCGATAGCCACGCCCTCATCGCCGGCGACCGCGAACCGGAGCTCCACGCCTGGATCACGAAGACGGTCGCGGAGTCGCGGCTCAAGCGGGACCTGAGCGAAGTGGACAAAGAGGGGGTCGACACCGGCAAGACCGCCGTCAACCCGTTCACCGGAGAGAACATCCCCATCTGGGTCGCGAATTACGTGTTGATGGAGTACGGAACGGGCGCGATCATGGCCGTCCCGGCGCACGACGCCCGCGATTTTGAATTCGCGAAAAAATACGGCCTGGCCGTTCGCGAGGTCATCACGCCCGAGGACGAGACGGCGCGGCCCCGGAACTCGGGCTTATTCGAGGACTGCGGCCTCGTCGTGAACTCCGGCCGGTTCAGCGGACTCCCGTCCGCGGAGGCGATGGACGCCATGGCCGAGCACGCCGAGGCCGGGCGTTTCGGCGAAAAGGCCGTTACATACCGGCTCCGCGATTGGGGCATCTCGCGCCAGCGATACTGGGGGACGCCCATCCCGATTCTCTATTGCGATAAATGCGGCATCGTTCCCGTCCCCTATAAGGACCTCCCCGTGCAAATCCCGTACAACGCCGAGTTCACGGGCGAGGCGGGCTCGCCGCTCGAAAAGATCCCGGACTTCGTCAACGCCACTTGCCCGACGTGCGGCGGACGAGCCCGGCGCGAGACCGATACGATGGACACGTTCGTCGACTCGTCCTGGTATTTCTTCCGTTATGCGTCGCCCCGCGAGGAGACGCTGCCGTTCGTCCGCGGGGCCGCCGATTACTGGATGCCCGTCGACCTCTACATCGGCGGCGTCGAGCACGCCATCCTGCACCTCATTTACGCGCGCTTTTTCACCAAGGTCCTTCGCGACCTCGGCCTGACGGCGCTCGGCGAACCGTTCCCGCACTATCTCGCCCAGGGCATGGTCACCAAAGACGGCTCGGCCATGTCCAAGTCCAAGGGTAATACCGTCGACCCGGACGAAATGATCCGGAATTACGGGGCCGACGCTCTGCGCTTGTTCATCCTGTTCGCGGCGCCGCCGGAAAAAGAGTTCGCTTGGAACGAAGACGGGATCGAAGGCAGCTCCCGGTTCATCGGCCGGGTCTGGCAGACGGTCGAGGACTGCCGCGAAGCGCCCGGGCCGGGCCCGGCCGCCGCGGCGCATGACGATGCCGGCTTCGCCCGGCTCCAGAAAAAAATGCACCAGACGATCCGGAAAGTGACCGAGGACATCGGGACCCGGTTCCATCTCAACACGGCCATCAGCGCGATCATGGAATTGACCAACGTTTTGCGGAGAGAAGCGGAGACGCTGAGAGGTTCGGCGGCGGGCCGGGAGCTCCTCGGCCAGGCTGCGGAACGCCTCGTCCTGCTCCTCGCGCCGTTCACGCCGCATCTCTGCGAAGAGCTTTGGTCGCGGCTGGGACGGACCGGGCTCGTCTATCACGCGCCCTGGCCGTTCTCCGACGAGGCGCTCGCCCAAGAGGAAAAAGCGACGATCGTCGTCGAGGTCAACGGCAAGATCCGCGACAGGTTTGAGGCCGAGGCGGGCGTCACCGAGGCCGAGATGAAAGCGACGGCCCTCGCCCTGCCGCGCATTCAAGCGACGCTTGGCGGCAAGCCCGTCCGCGCCATCGTCTGCATCAAAGGGAAGATCGTCAATATCGTGACATGAAAAAAAACGCCTTGATGACCGCAAATCGGGCCGGCGGGTTCCGTCCCGGCCCGACGGTCTCGCCCGCCGCGAAAGTCCTTCTGGCGTCTCTTTCCGCCCTGGCCCTCATCGCCTGCGGCTACAGCTTGCGCGGAACGGGGAGTTTTCTCCCGCCGAACATCAAAAAGATCCAGATCCCGATCTTCGTCAACAGGACGACCCGGTACGAACTCGACAAACGGCTCACCCAGAGCGTTCACGATGAATTCGTCGCTCGGGGCAAGGTCGAGATCACCTCCGACGCGAAGCTCGCCGACGCCGTGCTCAACGGCGTTATCCTCTCGTTCAACGCCGCGCCGTCGGGATTCTCGCGCGAAGGCTCGGCCGACCATTACACCATCTATATCGTGACGAGCATCGAGCTCGTCGACGCTAAGAGCAAGGCGGTTATTTATGCCAACCCGTCCTACGTCTTCAACGAGGATTACGAGGTGCCGCAAGGGAAGGATTTCGAGTCCGTCCAGACCGAGGCCCTCAAGAAGATCGCCGAAAAGTACGCCCGGAACCTGGTCATCGCCATCCTCGAGGGGTTCTAGCGTGGCGTCCTCCCGCCGCGGACTCCCCGAGTCCGAAATCAAGGCCGGATATGTTTTTCACGGCGAGGAGATGTTCTTCGCTCACGAGTTCCTCCGCGAGCTTCCCGCCGCGCTCGGCCTTTCTGACGCGGACCAGGTCGCCTTTGAAACGTTCTCGCTTTCGGAAACGCCCTGGCGCGATATCCTGGACGTCGCCCGGACCTTGTCGTTGTTCATGCTCTCGCCCTGGCGTGTTCTCGTCGTCGAGACCGATCCCAACGAGGCGAGAGAGATCACCGGCATCGAAGAAAAGATGCTCAAGGATTATTTTGAGGCACCCACGCTCCACACGGTCATCGTCGTCCTTCTCGCCGGCAGGACGCTAAAGAGCCATCCTTTGCTAAAACTCTTCATGGCCTTTTCCCCGACGAACGCCAAAGTCGAGGAGTGCAAACCGAAAAAAGGCCGGGACCTTGAGGCGTGGCTGGGCGAGCGGTTGGCCGCGGACGGGAAGCGTATCAATCCAGAAGCTCGCCTCCGGCTCATCGCGGTGACGGGCAACGACCTCGAGCTCCTGAGGCGGGAATTGGACAAGCTCGCGACTTACGTCGGTGAGAGGAAAATCATCGATGTCTCGGACGTGGACCTGCTTGCGACCGGGGCCCGGGAATTCGAGATATGGGAATTGATGGATTTCCTGGAGAAGGGGGACGTCGAGGAGTGCCTCCGCTACGCGAAAAAAAGGTTCGAAGAGGACGCGCACGCCGAACTCCTTATTCTCTCCCAGATCGGGCAATTTTTCCGCGACATTCTGGTCGCCAAGGCCGGTCTCCGCGAGAAAAGGCCCCGCGACGAGATCTTTGCGGAATTGCGGCCTAATATCTCTCCGAATTGGGTGAATTTCTACCAGGAGAAGTTCAGAAGATTTTTCAGGCTTGCCGACGGGTTCAGTCCGCGGGAGATCTCGCGGCTCACCGGCCTGCTCAAGCGGACGGACCTGATGGTCAAAACGACAGCGGCGGATACGGACGAGAGGGCCCTCCTCGTCGATGCGGTGATCTTCGCCTATGGCCGGACGTTCCGGTCGTCAGGCCTTACTTCTTCGGGATGAGGTTGAGCGCTTCGACTTGACGGCTGAGCCGCGATTTCGTTCGCGAGCCCTTGTTCTTATGGATCGCTCCCTTGTGCGCGGTCTTGTCTATGGCCGAAAAGACTTCGGGGAGAAGCTTTTGGGCGCCTTCTTTGTCCTTTTTTTCGATCATATCCCGGATCTTCTTGACCTCGGATCGGAGGCCGGAGGCGTTTCTCTTATTGACCGCCCGCCGGCGCACGCTCCGGCGATGCTGGCGGATCGCGGACTGGTGATGAGCCATAATCAAATCTCCTTCAAAGCCGCAATATGATAGAATATCAAGGCGTTAAAGTCAAACCGGCATGAAAATCGTCCTGCAACGAGTGAAAAAAGCGTCGGTCGAGGCCGGCGGCGCCGCCGTCGGCGAGATCGGGAAGGGGCTCTGCCTTCTCGTCGGCGTCGAGAAAGGAGACACCCCCGAAGACGCCGAATTTCTGGCCCGGAAGGCCGCGGAGTTGCGGGTCTTCCCCGACGAGGCCGGAAAGATGAATCTGTCGCTGGCCGATGTCGGAGGCGCCGTGCTGGCCGTCTCCCAGTTCACGCTTGCGGGATCGACCCGGAAAGGACGTCGGCCGAGCTTTGACGACGTCGAAGCCCCCGGGCGGGCCGCCGAGCTATTCGACCATTTTGTCCGGGTCTTGCGCGACGGAGGCCTTCTTGTCGCGACCGGCGTTTTCCAGGCTTCCATGGACGTCCATATCCTGAACGACGGGCCCGTGACGTTCATCCTGGAATCCAAAAAACGCTGAACGGCCGGCGCTCCGGCGTCGCGCCCGTCCCGGCGATCCATTTAGAGGAATTTTAGTTCGACGATCTTGTCGAGCGCCTCGGCGGCCGCCGTCCGGACGACCGGGTTTTTGTCTTTGGTCAGGCGCACCAGCAGGGCCCGGGCTTCCGGTCCGCCGATCTCGCCGAGGGCCACGGCCGCGGCCCTGCGGACGTCCACGTTCGGGTCTCCGATGACCCCTCTTATCGCCGCCACCGCGTGCCGGTCTTTTCTAGCGCTCAGGACGCGGAGGATGGCGCTCTTGGCGTACCAGGGCGGCTGCTGCAGCCTTTCGGCTAGCCGCTCCAGCGGACAGTCCTCGCGGCAGGACAGCTCGCGGGCCGCCATAACGCGGGTATCCTCGCTCGAATCGCCGAGGAGCGCCAGGAAAACGCCCATCACCCTGGTTTCGGACAGCGGAGCGAGGTTTTTCAGCAGCTTGATTTTTTTCTCCCGGGTCTGGAGAATTTCGAATTTCCTCAGGACCGCCTCGACGAGGGCGTCGTCATCGACCTCCTCGAATCCCCCCGCCTTCAGGCTGTCGAGGAAATCAGGTCCCAATTCTTCGATGACGAGGCTGTGCCCGCCCGCGGGGGAGCGCCGAAGAAATTTGACCACGCTCGTTCAAACCATTTCGAGGATATGGCCCATCTTTTCCTTTTTGGCTCTTAAATAATCGGCGTTGACCGCGTTCGGCGGAATCTCGATGGGGACGCGCTCGACGATCTCAAGCCCGTAGCCGGTCAGCCCGATGAACTTGCGCGGATTGTTGGTCAGGAGGCGGATTTTCCGGACGCCCAGAGAGACGAGGATCTGGGCGCCTATGCCGTAATCGCGCTCGTCGGGTTTGAATCCGAGCTGGCGGTTGGCCTCGACCGTGTCCGCGCCGCCGTCCTGGATGGCATAGGCCTTGATCTTATTGGCGAGGCCGATCCCGCGGCCTTCGTGCGTCAGGATGTAGAGGACGATCCCCGAACCCTCTTTTTCGATCATCGTCATGGCGCGGCGGAGCTGCTCGCCGCAGTCGCAGCGATAGGACCCGAACGTGTCCCCGGTCAGACATTGGGAGTGGGCGCGGACGAGCGTCGGCCTTTCGCCGCGGATATCGCCTTTGACGAGGGCGACATGGTTCTCGCCGCGGATGATGTCTTCGAAGACCATGATCGTGAAATGGCCGTACTGCGTGGGCAAGTCCGCTTCGTCGATCTTATGGACAAGACACTCCGTCCTCATCCGGTATTGGATCAGGTCGGCGATCGTGAGGATCGGGAGGGCGTGCTCCCGGCCCAGGCGCTCGAGCTCCGGCATCCGGGCCATCGTCCCGTCTTCGTTCATGATCTCGCAGATGACGCCGGCGGGCGTCAGGCCGGCGAGGCGGGCCAGGTCCACCGCGGCCTCGGTTTGCCCGGCCCGGGCGAGGACGCCGCCTTCTTTGGCCCGCAGCGGGAAAATATGTCCCGGCCGGGCGAGGTCCTCGGGCCGCGATTTCGGGTCGATGGCGACGAGGACTGTCCGGGCCCGGTCATAGGCCGAAATCCCGGTCGTAACGCCCTCCTTGGCGTCGACCGAAACGGTGAACGCCGTCTGGAAGCGGGCCGTGTTGTCCTGGACCATCAGAGGGAGGCGAAGTGATTCGAGCCGTTCCTGCGTCAAGGGCAGGCAGATGAGGCCGCGCCCGTGCTTGGACATGAAATTGACGATATCGGGTGCGATTTTTTCGGCGGCGACCATCAGGTCGCCTTCGTTCTCCCGGTCTTCGTCGTCGACGATGATGATGAGCCGTCCGTCGCGGACGGCCGCGATGGCGTCCTCGACCGATGCCTTCCCGTTTTTGAGTGTCAAATCCACCAGTCCTCTAATCCTTTCCTTTTGTTTGAGATAGCCAATTATACACGTATTTTCCGATCATGTCACATTCGATGTTGGCCTCCCCGCCGACGGCCAGGTCGCCGAGGTTCGTCGCCGCGAGCGTGACCGGGATGACCTCGACGTCGAATGTTCCCGGCGAGACCGCGGCTATGGTCAGGCTGACTCCGTTCACGGCGACCGAGCCTTTTTCGACGACGAACGGCCGAAACGCCGCGGGCAGGGCGAACACCATCCGGCGGCCGGGGGCGCGAGGGACGGAACGCCGGAGCTTGGCGACGAAATCGATGTGGCCCGAGACAAGATGCCCGCCGAGCGGCGTCGCCAGCGTCAGCGGAAGCTCAAGATTCACGGACGCGCCCAACCTCAAGGCCGCGAGGTTCGTCCGCTCGACGGTCTCCCGGGACAGGTTGAACACGAAGTGGTCTCCGTCCGTCCGGATGACGCTCAAACAGACGCCGTTGACCGCGACGCTGTCGCCGGCCGCCGTTCGCGCCGCGAGCCCCGGAGCTTCGACCGAGTATTCCGCCGTCGCCCGCCGGTATCCCGAGAACCGGCCCAGGTGGCTGATGATTCCGGTAAACATTACAGGTATCCCTCCACGATCATATCTTCACCTAGCCGGAAGACCGAGACCGATGTCATAGACAGTGCGTCCGCCACGATGTCCGCCCCCCGTCCCCCGAAAACGGAGACCGAAGCGTCCCCTCCGATGAGACGCGGCGAGATCGCGAGAATCGCCTTATCGGCCAGCCGGCTTTCAAGCAGGGACGTGGCGACCCGGCCCCCGCCTTCGACGAGAACGCTGGCGATCTCGCGGCGCCCGAG
>JBGOYP010000020.1:0-17765 GCA_041479785.1 Candidatus Aminicenantia bacterium
AGCGGGGTGTCGAGCCCGGTCGCGGCCGGAGGAGGGGCGCCGTTGAGCATAACGACGATATGCGGTTTGAGGTCGCCCCCGGAAAAAAGCTCAGCCCGGCGCGGGGGCGAATCTCCGAGCGTCTCCAGGAGGTCGCGCAAAGAACGGCCGCAAGGAAAAACGACCTCGCGCTCCCGCCCTCCGAACAGGTCGCGGTAGTAAGCGAAAAATTTCACCTTGACCGTCATGCCCCGGCGACCTCCCGTTCCAGAATTGCCCGGGCCTTTTTGTCCAACCGAACGACTCTGACAACGTGGCCTTTGAACAAGGCCTTGAACCGATTGACCAGCCCCGTCCTGATGACGACGAGGACCTTCCGATTCCGGTCGAGCAAAGCGACGGACAAGGAAGGCCAGAACCCGCGGCCGTCGAGCTCGAGCGGGCCGACTTCGTCAATCACGAGCAGCTCTGAAGGCGACGAGCGCCGGATGGCGTCGTTTGCGTAACGCAATCCCTCCGGAATGATGAGATATTTTCCGGCTCTTTCGCCGTTCGCCTTTCCCTGTCGGCGAAGAAAAGGCCGGACGGCCCCGTCTTTCAAGTCGACGAGGTCATAGCCTTCGGGCCGGGGGCCGTTCATCACCCGGCGACTTAGAAAACCGGCTATCGACCGGGGGCGCGGCGTTCGACGGCCCGGGTCGGAGGCCAGGTTTCCAAGACACACGTCCGAGAGGAGCGTTGTCTTACCGGAACCGATATCGCCGGTCAGGACGGTGATCACGGGATAAGAATAAACGAGGGGCGCCGTTTTATCAACCCATTCGACTCCCCGGGCTGAAGCCCGGGGTATGCTCAGGGTTGATACTGAGCGGCGCTTTTTACCCCGATTTAAAATCGGGGTTTGGCGCCGCGAACGTATCAATGAAAAAGAGGGGGCCAGATCGAAGACCCAGCCCCTCAAAAAGCAGGAAGCTAAAGAACTATCGGACCATGACCCGGGCCCGGTTCGTCTGAAGATTGACGGGCTGACCCGAGGACCCCATCGCCGAAACGCTCGAGATCGCGATCAAGCCCTCGCCCGGGCTCTTCGTTTCAAATACGAGCGTGGCCAGCGTCCCGCCGCCGCTGAGGCCTTTGGTAGGTTGAGGGCTCGAAAAGCCGATCGTGCAGAGGCCCGCAGCGTTGTCGATGTTCTTCAGGAAAGGAACGCTGCCGCCCAGCTGCCTTGTCAACCCGCCCTCCAACACATCCTTGAGGGACAGGACCTGCGGGTTATAATTGAGGACGAGCGACATGTTGCCGATATCCTGGCTCGTCGTCAGGTTGACCGAGAGCCGGATTTCGCGGTTGACCGGGCTTTCAAAATTGGCCGGACTGATGGAGATCTGGTTCGCCCGCATCTCCTGCTGGCGGCGCGCCTGGAGCATGCGCTCGGCCTGCTGAACATTGAGTTCGCGGTCGAGGACATCGGCTTCGAGCGCGCCCCCGATCGCATCGGACGGCGAATCGACATCCACCCACAACGGCTTCGCTTCGTCCGGAACGACGGGAACGGCCCGGACGATGTAGGGCGTGATCGTCATGATGACGTCGGTTTGCTCAAGCGTCCGGTCCTCGGTCGAGAAGAGCCGGCCCAGGATCGGGATATTCTTCAAGCCCGGCAGGCCTTTGATCGATTTGCGCTCTTCGTCCTTGAGCAGCCCTGCCAACAGGCTCGTTTCTCCGTCCCGCAACCGGATCACGCTCTTGATCTCGCGCGTGTTGATGATCGGAATATCGGCATAGCCCGTCCCTCCGAGGGACGTGACCTTGATCTCCATGGACAGCGTGACCTCTTTTTCGCGATGGACGGTCGGTTTGACCTTGATCTCGATGCCGACGTCCTGTTGTTCGTAATTTGTGATCGGTTGCTGGCTGACGCCGCCCGCCGCCCAGGGGGAGAACGTCGTCCGCGGGATCGGGATCTTCTGGCCGACCATATGCCGCATTTCCTCGTCCGAGACGCCGGGAAGACGCGGCTGGGCGATGATCTTGGTGTCGGCGTCCGATTCCAGGAACTGGATGAGCGCCAGGGGGAGGCTGAGCGAATAATTTCCGGCGTTTCCAAAATCGAGGTCCTTGAGGTTGAACCAGCTCGTCGACGTACTCGTCGTGTCGCTCGTCGTTGACCCTCCGTAGCGGCCGGTGACGGTGCTCGTATCAAAGGAGACCCCGAGCTGACGGAGCTTGAGGCGCGAGACCTCCATGATCTCGAGGTCGATGATGACCTGGGCCTTGGGCTTGTCCCAGATCTTGATGAGTTTCTCGCTCAGCTCCACGGTCTGGGGCGTGTCGCGGATCGTGATCGAATTGAGGTTCTTGTCGAAGATGATGTTCGGGACCTTGGCCGTGGACCGGAGCATGGAGGACAGGGCCGCCTGCATCTCCTGGGCGCCGACGTTCGAAAGGTAAAAGGTCTTGATGCAGTTGACCTCGTACTGGATGCGCTTCATCGGGTTGTCGGGGACGATCAGGACCGTGCGCTCGTCCACGATCCGGGAGAAGTTCCGGCTGGCGAGGCAGAGCGAGCGGACGGCCTGCTCGAGGGTCATGTTCGACAGGTCGGTCGTGAAGGGGATGTCGCGGTAATTCTCGTCGAAGACAAAGCCGATGCCGGCCGATTTGCCCAGGGCGAGAAAAATCGAACGCAGGCTCGTCTCGACCGGGAACTTCAGCTGCAGCGGCTCGTCCTTGGTCTTGAGCTTGATCGGGAACTCGATCTTTTCGGGCTTGGGCTCGGCGGGCTTGGGCGCGTCCGACGTCGCGACCTGAGCTTCGCGCGCGATCGCCGTATCGCGGGGATTGTAGGTCATGGCCTTCGCATAGGCGGACTTGGCCTCGTCTTTTTTCCCGAGGGCGACGAGCTTTCGAGCTTCCTGGAGCTGGACGAGGCTGGCACTGAACTTGGCCCGCTCGAGCGCGGCGCGATAAAAGGGTTCCTGGGGGTTTTCCAGGGCCGCCTGTTCGTAGCATCGGATGGCCTCGTCGAAGGATTTGTTCATTTCGGCGAGCGCGCCCATCCGATACGTCGGGTTGATGGTCGCGCAGGCCGTGAGACTCAGGGCGACGATGAGGATCAACGCGATTTTTTTCATGTCCGTTCTCCTTCGAGGGCGAATGTCCGGGTCTTGCCGTCCGGCCCCTGGACCTCGAGGATCTCGGTCGTGATTTTCACGACCTTCCAGGCCGAACCCAGGACATCTCCCGCTGATACGGCTTGAGCCTGGCCCTCGAACAGGACGAGGCCGACCGTGCCCTTCTTCCCCTGAATATAGCCGAGGTAGCGGATCGCAGGACCGGTTTCTTGAGGAGCTTCGGCGGCGTCCGCCGGTGCCGCGCCGCGCGCCGGCTGGAGTTTCCCGGCAAGCGGCGGCCCCAAAGTCAACCCTTCCGCGGCGCTAAAGGGCACGAAGAGATCGCGGCGGACGGCGGCCGCCCCCCGCGAGCCGCTCGGCAGCAGGTCCAATCGGACCAAACGCGCGGGCGTGTCGGGCGCGGAGGGCTTGGCGGCGGCCGGCTTAGGGGATTGGCCGAGCCCGAACGAGGCCAGCCCGGCGCAAGAGAGAAGGGCGATCCACGTTTTAGCGTTCATAATATCCCATCAGTCCGACTCTCAGGTTGAGGGAGCCGGGAGGATTGCCGATATTTAAAAAATCGATTTTTGCGACGTGGAGAAATCGAGGATGGCCCTCAACCGCGTTGAGAAGGCGGATGAGCGTCGCGAAATTCGAGGAAAATCGGAACTCGACTATCACCGCCTGAAGGCTCTCTTTCACGACCTCTAGATAGCCGTAGGTCATGTCCTCGGCCGCGACCCCAACATCGTCCAAGATCCGCTGAAGGTCGAGCCTCAGGTCCTGGATCGCCGTCCGGCCGGGGTACAAACGCGAGGTCTTGACCGCCTCCAGGTCCTTCTGGGCATCAGCCCAGGCCTGCCATTCGCGCTTCGCCTCATTGCGGGCGCGCCCGAGGGCTTGAACGTTCGCCTCGGCGCCGGCGAGGGCGGATGCGGCCCGACCGGCGACGGCCCGCTCTCTCAATCCGACAAAAAGAAAGAGGATGGCCGCCGCTCCGAACACGGCGCCGGCCGTCGAGGCCACGCGGCGTTCCTTTAACGTTAGAAGGCTAAAGAGCTCTTTCATAGCTGACCGATATTTCCGAGACAAGCTGTCCCGCGGCTTGAAGCTCGTTTTTCACCGAGATGGCCTTGAACCCGGCGGCGTCGAGCCTTTGGATCAGGGACAAGAGGTCCGACAGGCCCGGCGACACGACCTTGAACCGGATGTCCACGCGGCCGTCATTCTCCTGGAGCGGCGACATCGACGAGATAAAGCAGGCGCCGGGCAGGGCCTCTTCCAGAAGCGAAAAGAGGCGGACCCAGGAAAAACTTTTTCTCCGGATGATGGCGTTGACCGCGTCCACGTTGTTTTTTTTGAGTTTGGCCCAGTCCCGACTCTGCTCCGTCCAGGCCACCGTTTCTTTTTGAGCGGCCTGGCTCGTTTGCTCGACGCGGGCCAGCTCGGCCCGTAAAGATTTCCCGCGGGCCCGGCTTTTAAAATAGGTCGCGGTCGACGCGGTCGCCACAATTAGAAACAGCGCCGCGGCGGACAGGAGGAGGGCGAAAAAAAACCGGCGGTTGCGCAGCGGCCGGCTCGCCAAGTTCAAGCTCGTTCTCATTCCGTTCATCTGAGCATTTGTCCGATCAACGGAGCGAGGATGTTTTGGTCCCGGGCGTTCAGGGCGAGCGGGGAGGAGAGGCTTTCGATCCGGGTCGAAGGCCATTTCTCCCGGAGCGCGGCCGTCAGGGCGTCGCCCTCCGCGCCCACGGTCCGGACCCAAATCGCGGCGATCGCCTTTTTTTCGCGGTCCTCCAGGACATGCATCGTCGTCTCGACCTCGTGCAGGATCTGGGTTGACCGGGCTCCGGAATCTGCCGCCGCGGCGTGGAAGGGTTTCATCCGGTAAAGCGAAATATCTCCGTCGAGGACGGCGATCAGACTGACATAGTCCTCGTCAAAGTTGATGACCAGGGCGAGGCCGGGCTTGTCCATGCGGACAAGGCCGGGCAAATAGAGGCCGGGTACGCCGATCCTCCGGACGTCGATGCCCAGCCGGCCGAAGAGCTGTTCATAGGTCAGGACGACGTCCCGGCGCGCCAGGGCGACCACGACGCGCGTTTGGCCATCGGCTTTGAGGACATCATAGGCCAGACGCATCTCGTCCGGCTTGAACGGCGCCAGCTTGCCGAGACGCCAGCGAATCACCTCTTCCCGTTCGACCGGCGACCCCGGCAGGGCGTCGAACGTGAGAAGGTGAAGGCGGACGCAGGTTTCCGGGATGAGAAGAGCGACGGGAGAGTCGTCCGGCCCGAGGCGGGCCTTCGCTTCGCGGAGCGGCCGCTCCAAAGCCGCGGCGTCGAGGACGTTTTTTCCGTCGAACGAGGGTTCGAGCGCTCCCGGCGCGACCGGAAGGATGACGTGCGCCGCGACACGTTTCTCCCGCCGGGAATAGCGCAACCCGGCCAGGCGCGTCCGCGAAAGGTCAAGCCCGATATCGGGCGTCACGGGCTCCGTGAAAAACGTTTTGAGCCGGGCCGTCGAGATCGTCATGAGCTATTCCACGAACGTGACTTTGTTGAGCTCTTTCAAGCTCGTCACGCCCTTGAAGACTTTCTGGATGCCGACCTCGCGCAGCGAAACCAGCCCTTCGGCCTTGGCCTTCTTCCGGACCTCGGACAGCGGCTTGCGCTCAAGGATCATCTCCCGGATCTGGTCCGAAAGGTCGAGAAGCTCGGCGATCGCCGTCCGGCCCTGGTATCCCGTGCTGTGGCAATCGGGACAGCCCGGCGATTCGTAAAAGACCTGGTCGGCATGACGGTTCGGCTCGAGTCCGGATTCCGCCAGCGTCCGGGCGTCGTAACGAACGGGGGCCTTACATTTCGAGCAGAGGACGCGGACCAGGCGTTGAGCGAGAATGCAGTTCAGCGCCGAGATGAAGCTGTACGGGTCCACCTGCATATGGAGAAATCGGCCGATGACGTCGAAGACGTTGTTGGCATGGACGGTCGTAAAGACGAGATGGCCGGTGAGCGCCGACTGGATGGCGATCTGGGCCGTCTCCGGGTCCCGGATCTCGCCGACCATGATCTTGTCGGGGTCGTGGCGCAGGATGGAGCGGAGACCCCGGGCGAACGTCAGGCCTTTCTTCTCGTTGACGGGAATTTGGGTGATGCCCTCGACCTGATATTCGACCGGGTCTTCGATCGTGATGATCTTGTCCTCGACGGATTTAATTTCGGTCAAGGCGGCGTAGAGGGTCGTCGTCTTGCCGCTGCCCGTCGGCCCCGTGACGAGGACCATCCCGTAGGGCTGGGTGATGTAGCGGCGGAACCGTTTCAGGACATTGTCCGAAAACCCGAGCAGGTCGAGCCGGAGTTCGGAGATCGCTTCCGTGATCATTTCCTTGTCTAGGATCCGGATAACGGCATCTTCGCCGTAGATCGCGGGCATGATCGAAACGCGAAAATCGATCGTTTTGTCCTTGATCTTAAGCCGGAAACGGCCGTCCTGCGGAACGCGGCGTTCGGCGATATCGAGGTCGGACATGACCTTAACCCGGGAGATGATCGGCGCCTGGAACTTCTTGTCGATCGTGTCCATGGCTTCGCCGAGCACGCCGTCAATCCGGTATTTGATCAGGACGCCGTCCGCCTTGGACTCGATATGGACGTCGCTCGCCCGCTTCTGGACGGCGGTGAAGATGATCGTGTTGACGAGCTTAATGATCGACCCGTCTTGGTCGGCCAGTTTCTCGATCGAAATGACATCCTCTTCCTCCCCGCCCTCGCGCTCCACGACCTGCATGATGAAACCTTCGGTCGCGTCGCGGAGGACCTGAAGGGCGGTCTCGCTCTTGCGTAACGCCTCGTGGATGAGCCGTTTGGGCGCGGCGACGACTTCGACGGGCCGGCCGGCCATCGCCTCGACGGCGTCGATGGTCGCGATGTCCGACGGGTCGGCAACGGCGATCTTGAGGGATCGTTCGGTTTGCTCAAGCGGCACAACGTTCGCCCGGTAGAGAAAATCGGGCGGAAAGGACTGAACGAGCTCCCGGTCAATCGGAACAGCGGTCAAGTCGACGACCGGGACGCCGTAGCGTTCGGCGAGCTTGCGCGTTTCCCTGTCTTCGGCGAGAAGGGCCTTGGAGGATTCCGGGGTATCCATTTCAGCGAGCCACCTTGATGATGTTAAAAATAGGGAGATAGACAGACAGCAGCATAAAGGCGACGAGCAGCCCCATGAAGATGATGATCACCGGTTCGATGAGCGAGACCAGCGTATCGATCCGGGACTGGATGCTCTCATCGTAAACGTCCGAGACCTCCTTCAGCATGCCGCCGAGATTGGCCGACGTCTCTCCGATGCGGACCATGTCCAGGGCAAGCGGGGGGAAGAATTCGGCCTGGGCGAGGCCTTCGGAGAGGCTCTCTCCGTTCTTGATGTTCGCGGGCAGGCCCCCGGCTTTCGAGGCCAGGTATTTGTTCGGGATGGCTTGGGCGGCCAGTCCGACGCCGCCGAGCAGCGGAATGCCGGCCTGGAGAAGAAGGCTCAGCGTGCGGCCGAACAGAGATACGGCGGACTCGACCCAGATGACCCGGCCGAACGGGATCTTGAGCTTTGTCTTCTCCAGCCAGATCACGGCTTTGGGGTCGCGCCGCAGGCGGATGTAGACAAGAACGAAAAGCACCGCGAGCCCGATCCAGAGCGCCCAGTGGCTCCGGACGAACGTCGAGAAATTGATGAGCCCGATCGTCAACAACGGGAGCTGGGACTCGAAGTCCCGATAAAATTCCGAGAAATTCGGCAGGACGAAATTGATCAGGACGCCGAGCAGCACGGTCGAGAACGCCAGAAGCAGCGTGGGATAGATCATGGCCGACTGGATCCGGCGCTTCGTCCGGGCGACCACCTTGGCGTATTGGATGTACTGGGTGATCGTATCGGGCAGGGCGCCGCTCTGCTCGCCGGCCATCAGGGCGGCGGTATAGACCTTGGAAAAACGTTCTTCGAACGGCCCGAACGCCTCCGAAAGCGCCTTGCCGTGGCGGATATCGGTCTCGACCCGGCTGAGAATGTCCCGGAGGGCCGGGTTTTTGACTCGGCGGGAAATGACCTCGATGCTGCGCAGGACCGGATAGCCGGCGCGGAGCAGGGCCGTGAGCTCCTGGTTGAACATGATGAAGTCCCTGTCCTTGACCTTCCGGTCGAGCGACAGAGACGATAGTCTCAGTTTCCGCCACTCCTTTCGGACCGAAAGGACGAAGAACCCCTTGGATTCGAAATGCCGGCGGCAATCTTCGGCCGAGGCGGAGAGGCGCGTCTCCGTGATCACGCGCCCGTTTTCGCCGGCGAGCCGGCACAAGTAATTCGGCATCTTCCTGCTTCCTGCGACGGCCGGCCGGGAGAACGTACGCCCCCGAATCCCTGGGGGCCGGCCGTCATAAGGTGAATATCTCCGGATCCCGGCGGATGTTAAGAGTTTTATAGCGAAGGTCGCTTGACCGTCCTATTACCATATGTTATTAAACATCCCGGGCAAAAGAAGAGATGGATTCTTTAGGGAAATGCTGACTGAATCCGATACTCGGGCAAAGCTGATTGATCCCGCCCATGGATTGGAACAAGCAAAGCTCTATGCCGCATGCAAGCGGCTGAACGTTCCGTTTGTCTATTCGAGCAACGGCCATCTCTTCGTCGAATTCGACAGATTGACGGGGAAGACTTCCTCGCCGACTCCTCTGGCCGAATTCCCCTCTCCTGCCGACCTGCGCGCCCGGTACGAAAAACATATGGGTTTTTCGCTGGACAGCCCGGCCGCCCGCCCGCTTCTGGTTCGCTATTCCGGGGGCGAGGCGACGCGTCGTTATTATCAGGACGCCGCCATCCGCGCCGTTCTTGAAAAATTCGCCCGCGGAGAAAAACGGGCCCTGCTAGCGCTTGCGACCGGTTCGGGAAAAACGTTTATCGCTGTGAACCTGCTCAAGCGGATCGCCGATGCCGGGCAACTCCGCCGCGCCCTATTCGTCTGCGACCGCGACGAGTTGCGAGCCCAGGGCCTCGCGGCATTCCAGAATGTCTTCGGGGCCGACGCGGCCTCCGTCACGGGCGACAATCCTCAAAAGAACGCGAGGATTCTCGTCGCCACCTACCAGACCCTCGACGTGGATACGGACGACGCCGACGCGAACTTCCTCCTGACGCATTATCCCGAAAACTACTTCAGCCACATCGTCATCGACGAATGCCATCGCTCGGCCTGGGGGAAATGGTCGCAAGTTCTCACCCGGAATCCGCTGGCTTTTCAGGTCGGACTGACGGCCACGCCGCGCCGCCTCGATATTCGCGAAGATTCAAAAGAGGCCCGGGCCGACGCGTTCACTTATAAGCAGACGTCTTGGCTGAAAAGCATGCCGGACAGGACCTCGGCCGTGATCCGGGCCATCGCCGGCCAGTTCGCCAAAGCCGGCACGGAGGGGCTCGAGAATCCGGCCGTCTTCCAGACGCCCGACGTCGTCCATGCGGGCGGTCTGGCCGCTCTTAAAGCCATCGGCAAGCCGTCCAAAGTGCTGACGGATACCAAAGAGAGGATGTTCGAGGCATGAAAACTAGGATGAGGCTTCCTTCGGGACATTCCAAACGCGCACGGCAGGCTTCAGCCGTCGTGCAGAGTGGCATATACCAGCTCAAGGTCGTCCTGGCCGGCTCCAAGCCTCCGATCTGGCGCCGGATTCAAGTCCCCGGTCGTTCCACGCTGGCGGCTTTGCATCATGTTTTACAGCGGACGATGGGCTGGGACGATGATCATCTTCATGAATTCGTTGTCGGGGACGTCAGCTACGGCAAGCCGGCACGCGAAGACGATCTATTCGTTCCCAAAATGCTCGACGAAAGCCGAGTCAAGCTGAAAGACGTAATTCCCACAGCCGGAAAATCGTTTCGTTATATCTATGATTTCGGAGACGACTGGATCCATGACATCAAGGTGGAGAAAGTTCTTATCCCCGATGAAGGGGTATCGTATCCTCTATGCCTTGAAGGAGAGAATGCCTGTCCGCCCGAGGACAGTGGCGGCATCTACGGATATTACGAAAAACTGGAAATCATCAAAGACCGAAACCATCCGGACTACGAGGATATCATAGATTGGCTGGGCCGTCGCTTCGACCCGTCGTTCTTCAATCTTGAGGCTATAAACCGTTCTCTTCGCAAGCTGTCAAAGGAATGAGTCCAAGAATACGTTGCTGGAGCTCTAAAAGAAAAAGGCCCTTTCGGGCCCGATGGCATTCGCCATCCACCTCCGGATAGAGTGTTGCGCTTTTAAAATTAAAATCAACCGTGCTTCCTGAATTTTTAGAAAAATATCTTAATTCTCCTTCGGGTCGAGACCAGGCTTATAGTTTGACTCAAGGCATGGCGAATCGCAATCTCGTCCTCAAAGATCTAAAACAAATAAAAATTCCTTTTCTGCCTTTATCAGAACAAAGACGCATCGCGGCCATTCTTAACGAACAAATGGAGGCCGCGGAGCGGCTGCGCGGCGATCTCGAGAAACAGCTCCATGAGATAAATTCTCTGCCTGCGGCGTTATTAAGAAGAGTTTTCAATGGAGAGCTATGATTATAAATACGGCAACCTGTGCAAAAAATGCACAGGTTGCGGAAATAATTCCAGTTGTTGCAAAAAACGCAACAACCGAGGAATTCTCGGAAGTTCGAACTGATGCTAACTATATATTAATGATCAGAGATAGGAAATATCAACTGATGCAAAACATGCAACAGTTGAATGATATCTAAGAGCTATTAATACTTGAAAAGCCTGCCGGGTGGAGCTTTCGTTAACGCCGGGGCCGGTGTCAAGACCAACTTGCTCTTTTTTACCAGGGGAAAACCGACGGAAAGGATCTGGTACTACGACCTTTCCGATACAAAAGTGGGGAAAAAATCACCTCTCACGCTGGCCCATTTCGAAGAATTCTTCCGTCTGCTCCCCGACCGTACTAACAGCGAACGGAGCTGGACGGTTACCAGGGCAGAGATCGAAGCGCTCGGCTATGACCTCAAGGCTGTGAATCCGAACAGAAAGGTTGAACTCGACGAACGGACGCCGGAGCAAATCCTCGACGAAATCGAAGCCAAGGGCCGGGAGGTGGCCGAAGCCCTGGCGGTTCTAAAGTTTAAACGACACTGACCCTCAATTCGCCAACAATCGAAACTTGCCCGAAGAAAGCGAAAACAACGTTCGCGCCTTTCAAGAATTCACTAATTTGACAAAGCCGGGCCGAAAGGCTATGTTTTAGAATCATGAGGATGGGTCTAACCGTAAGAAAAGGAGCACTTCTCCTCCTGATCCTTCTTGTCGCCCCCGCGGTCCGACCCCAGGACCAACCCCCTAACAAGCAGGCCCAGGATTACATGAGCGCCATCATGTCGAAAAATACGAAACCGCTGGGGCTCACGGAAAACAAAAGGCTGAACGAGCTAATGAAACAACCGAACATCAAGTGGGCCATTCGGGCGGCCAGCCGCCATATCTTGGACTGAACCGGCCGCGTATTTTTTTTGCGCGCCGGATTCAATATTTTGGATTGCGGAGAGCGATCGTGAATTCGCCGGGACGGCCGTGAGCAAGAAAGCGTACTGGCTCCTTATCCCGCTCGTCGCGCTCGTCGGACTGGGCGGCCTCAACGTCTACAAGAAGGCCGCCTGGAAAGAGCCGACGGACGGCGTCGTCTGGGAAACGCGGCCCGAGGGCGGATTGGTCGCGACCGAGGTGGACGAGAACGGGCCGGGGGACAAATACGCTTCAATCAAAATCGGCGATGTCCTCTACGCGATCAATAGCGTCCGGGTCAACACCAAGATCGACTTGGTCAAAGCCCTTTGGACCGCGACGATGTCCGGTCCGACACCGCAAAGAGTGACGTACCAGATCAACCGGGGCATTGACCTCCTCACGCCGTCGCTCATCCCGGCGCAAAAAGGGGTCAGTCTGATCTACATCTACCTGGCCATCATCGCCGTCATGACCCTGGTCATCGGGCTCATCGTCTTCTTCAATTCGACGAAGCCGTTTGCTCTCCCGAACATCTATTTCTACTCGCTTTCGGCCGTTCTCTACGCCTTTTACATCTTTTCGCCGACGGGCGAGCTCAACGCGCTCGACAGCGTCTTCTACTGGCTCGACAAGGTCGCGTTTCTCGTCTTCCCGCCCCTCCTTCTTCATTTCTTTCTCGTTTTTCCCCAGCGTAAGAAGTTCCTGAGGAACAAGCCGTCCGTCGTCTATATTTTTTACCTTCCCGCGGCCGCTCTCGCCCTGGCCGACGCCGTCTTTCACCTCCCGTACTTCAACAACCTCGACAACGCCCTTCTCCTCCGCGTCTACGAAACGCTCGAAAAACTCGACCTGTTCCATTTCGCCTTTTACACATTCTTGACGCTGGCGACGATCTCGGACAGCTACTTCCGCCACCCCGGCCTCCTGGTCCGAAAGCAGCTCAAATGGATCGTCACGGGTCTCAGCGCCGGGATCCTGCCGTTCACCATTCTCTACGTCATCCCCTTTCTTGCGGGGCGTGCGCCGTCGAAAGTCGCGGAGCTGACGATCCTGCTTCAAGCGTTCGTCCCGTTGGCGTTCTCCTATTCGATCTCCCGGACGCGGCTCATGGACCTCGAAGTGATCATCAAAAAGGCCGGGACGCTGATCTTCTCGTATTTCGTCCTGGCCCTCCTCTATCTCGGCGTGTCTTCGCAAACGAAACTGCTCCCGCAGAACAAGGGCAGTGTCTATATCCTGGGCGTCTTGGCCCTGATCCTCGGCGGGACCTTCTTCTCGCCGTTGAAGCGCCTGTTCCAGTCGCTGTTCGACAAGGTTTTCTACCGCCGCAGCTACGAGTACCGCAAGACGCTCCTTTCGATCAGCCAGGAGCTCAGCCGGGAACGGAACCTGGAGCATCTCGCCCGCTCCCTGCTCGAGCTCATCGCGAACGCCCTCAACCTCCCCCGCATCGCCCTGCTCCTGCCGGTCGAAAACGAACCTGGAACATTCACCGTGTTCAGCGCCCGCGGAGAGACCGCGCCGCGGGACGCCCGGTTGACGTTTCCCCCCGTCCTTTATGACGAGCTCAAGAGCGAGCATGCTTTATCGTTCTATTCCTGGGCCGACGCCAACGAGCTCCGCGGCGCCATCGACGGCTTTCGGGCTATGGGATTCGAGCACATCCTCGCCCTCCAGGTCGAAGGCAACATGATCGGCGGTCTGGCCATGGGCCGGAAAGCCGACGCGACGTATCTCACGAGCGAGGACTGGGACCTCCTGACCACGATCTCGTCGCCGGTCGCCCTGGCGCTCGAGAACGCCACGCTCTACAACCAGGCGAGCCTCCGGGCCCAGGAGCTCGAGCGGCTCAAGGATTACAGCGAGAACATCATCGAGAGCCTGACGGTCGGAGTCGCCGTCCTGGACCAGAACGGCCGGGTCATCGGATGGAACCGCGTCCTCGAGGACCTCTTTCTCCGCAAGAAAAAGGACATCCTCGGCGACTCGCTGGTCCGCGCCCTCGGCTCCGACAATTTCGCGACGATCTTTCCCACGGACACGCAGCAGGACTTCCACCTCCTGAGCGAGATCCCGATGGACGTCCCCGCCGGCGGCAAGAGGATCTTCGACATCGCCAAAACGCCGCTCCTCGACAACCTGCTGACTCCCTACGGCACGATCATCGTCTTCGAGGACGTCACCGACAAGGTGAACCTCCAGCAGCAGCTCCTGACCTCGGAGAAGCTGGCCTCGATCGGCCTCCTCTCGGCCGGCGTTGCCCACGAGATCAACACCCCCCTGACCGGGATCTCGAGCTATGTCCAGATGCTGCAGAAAAAAGTGACGGACGTCCACTTCGCCCAGATCCTGGAAAAAATCGAATCCCAGACCGAACGGGTGTCGCGCATCATCAAAAACCTCCTAAGCTTCTCCCGCAACCCCTCGGACTTGGCCTTTCATCGGGTCGACATCAAAGACAGCCTCCAAGAGATCGTCTCGCTCATCGAATATAAATTAAAGGCGATGAACATCAAGCTCGAGCTCGCCCTCGGGCCGGTCAAGCCCGTATGGGCCCAGGGGGAACGGCTGCAGCAGGTCTTCATCAACATCATCCTCAACGCGATGGACGCTATGCCGCAGGGCGGTACCCTCCGGATCGAGTTGACCGAGTCCGCGGCCGAAGCCGTGATCAGGATCGCGGACACGGGAATGGGCATCAAGGAGCAGCACCTCCCGCGCATCTTCGACCCCTTTTTCACGACCAAAGGGGTCGGCAAGGGGACGGGCCTGGGCCTGTCGATCAGCTACGCCATCATCAAGGAACACGAAGGCCGGATCACCGTCGACAGCGCGGAAGGCCGGGGCACGGCCTTCACCATCGTCGTCCCCAAGGACCTCGACCGGCGCATACTTACGGCGGCCAAGGCCGAGAAGGTCCAGCCCTGAAAGATCCCCCCATGAGCACAAAAGGACTCATCCACGTCATCGACGACGAACCCGTCATCCACGACATCCTGACCCAGCTTCTCGTCACCGAAGGCTACGAGGTCGAGATCTCGGCTTCGGGCGAGGAAGCCCTCAAGAAATACACGTCCCAGACCTTCGACTTGGCCCTCCTCGACCTCCTGATGCCCGGCCTGGACGGGATCGAGGTCCTCAAGGCCATCAAAAAAATTCACCCCCAGGCCGTCGTCATCATCATCACCGCCTACGCCTCCGTGGAATCGGCGCTCGATGCGATGAAAATCGGCGCCTTCGATTACATCCAGAAACCGTTCAAGCACGACGAGCTCCTCCTGACGATCGACCGGGCCCTCGAACATAAGGCTCTCCAGGAGGAGAACCTCCGGCTCCGGGACGAGCTCAAACGAAAATTCAGCTTCGGGGCGATCATCGGCCGGAGCCGGGTCATGGAGAAAGTGTTCGACCTCATCAAGGCCGCCGCGCCGACGCGGAGCACGATCCTCGTCCAGGGCGAGAGCGGGACGGGCAAAGAACTCGCCGCCCGGGCCATCCATCAGAACTCGAACCGGGCGTCGTTTCCGTTCATCGTCGTCAACAGCGGGTCGCTCCCGCCCGACCTCCTCGAGAGCCATCTCTTCGGCCACGTCAAAGGCGCTTTCACCGGCGCCGTAGCCGAAAAGCAGGGGCTGTTCGAGGCCGCCGACAAAGGGACGATCTTTTTCGACGAGATCTCGTCGCTGAACCTCGAGACACAGGCCAAGCTCCTCCGCGTCATGCAGGACCGGGAGTTCATGCGCCTGGGCGGGACCAAAACGATCAAAGTCGACGTCCGGATCATCGCCGCGACCAACACCGACCTCGAAGAGCTCATCCGCCGGAAGGCCTTCCGGATGGACCTCTACTACCGGCTG
This sequence comes from Candidatus Aminicenantia bacterium, assembly GCA_041479785.1. Taxonomy (GTDB): domain Bacteria; phylum Acidobacteriota; class Aminicenantia; order Aminicenantales; family UBA4085; genus JBGOYP01. Next base: position 15,491 of record JBGOYP010000020.1, read on the forward strand.
AACGTGATCAAGATCACGCTTCCGCCCCTCCGGGACCGGCGCGAAGACGTCCCGATCCTGGTCAAGCACTTCCTAGACGTCTACGCGAAAGAAAACGGCAAGGCCATCGAGGGAGTGACGGAGGACGTCCTCGAAATCCTCGAGCGCAATCCCTGGCCCGGGAACGTCCGGGAGCTCGAGAACATGATCGAGCGGGCGGTCGTCTTTGCCAAAGCCCGGATCATCACCCGCGAAAATCTACCCGAGACCCTGCTCTCGCCCGGGCCCGCGGGCGAAGCGGAAGCCGAGGCCGATGGCGAACCGATGTCGCTGCGGGGCCAAACGCTGGCGTTTCAGAAGCGGCTCATCGAATCGACCCTCCGCCGGACGAAGGGCGTCCAAAAGAATGCGGCCCGGATGCTGGGCGTCAAACCGACGACGCTCAACGAAATGATCAAGCGCCTGCGGATCGACGTCGCCGAATTTTGAACGGGCCGCGACTCCCGCCGCGAATTATTTGAAATCTCCGGGGACGAATTTGTCGGGGTTGATCTTTATGCGGGACGGCCGGCCTCCCGCCGGAAACGCAAACTCCTGGGTCGCCTGGTTGATGTCAAGCTTGCGCCGGACGGTCGTGCCGTTCTCCACCCAGGTCACCCAGAGCGGAAAGACGAAGACCCCCCGCGTTTGATGGACCCGGAACTTCAGCCGGAAGGCGCTGTCCGCCTTTTCGACGTCGTGGGCGACAAAGACCTCGGGAAGGATATGAGTGTCAAACCACCCTTTGAAGAAAGCCCGGAGGTCGCGGCCCGACGCTTTTTCCATGGTCCCGATGAACTGGGATGTCCGGGCCGAATTGTATTTATAGGTCTCAAAAAAATCGCGCAGGCCTTTGAAGAAAGAATCCTCGCCGATCCAATCCCGCAACAACGCGAGGACCAGGGCGCTTTTATCGTAGACGATCGCCTGGTAGGCGTCGAAATCCAGGTAGCTCAGCCGGGACCCGAGCGTGATCGGCCCGAACACGGATTTCTTTTCGGTCCACTGGGCGAAGCGCTTGAGGATCCCGGCATAGACCCGGTCCCCCAGTTTCGACCGCAAATATTCGACCGCCGCGAACTGGGCGAGCCCCTCGCTGAGCCATTGGTCCCGGTAGCCGGCCTTGTTCACGGCCTGGCCCCACCATTGGTGGGCGATTTCGTGAGCGAGGTAATATTCCTTGTAGCTCGAGAAATCGACCGGGCTGTTGGCGGCCAAAATCAGGGGAACGTCCGGCGAGCGCGGGAGTTCGTTGAGGACGACAAAGGAGGCCGGGCTGTGACCTCCGGCCAACGGCCAGAGCCGCTGAACCACGGTCATTTTTTCATAGGGATACGGGCCGAACCATTTTTCGTACCGGTCGATGATCGCCTGCGCTTCGCTGAGGAGGTTCTGCCGCTGACCGTGCATCTCGGATGACAAGAACCCTTCGAGCGGGAACGCCGAGGGCCGGGGCGGCTTCGGCATCCGGTCGAACCTCCCGACGATAAAGGACAAATACTTGACCGGGTTTTTCGTTTCATACGTAAAGACGGCGTCGCCCACTTTGTCCAGGGAATTCACGCCGTGGATGGCATCGATCGTTCCCTCTTCGGTCAGCGCGCCGTTGGCCACGCAGCGGAAACCCGGAGGAACGATGACCCGGAGGCGGGCCTGGAAATAGTCATCGTCCGACGGCGCCGGATACCAGGACACGGCTTGGCTGTACAAATACGTATCATAGCGCGGCTGGACGAACGAGATCGGTTCGTTCCGTTGGCCGAAGACCACGACGTCATTCTGGTCGACCTGGGGTTCGAGCGATCCCCGGTAGAAGATCTCGATCGTGGCCGACCGGCCTTTCTCGACCGGGCTGAGGAAATAAATATAGAGGAGCTTGCGGAGCTTGTCCTGGGTGTAAAACAGCTCGCGACCCTCCTGGTCATAAATGCGGAGGATGTCGAGGCTCGGATGGAAGTTGAACTCAAGGCTGTCCACGGCGTCGAATTGAGCCGCGAGGGTGACGCGGGCCCGGGCCGAGAGGAAAAACTTCTCCGGCTGGAAATTCACGTCCAGGTCATAGCGCTGGATATCGAATTTCTCGCCGAACGAGATGAAAAACTCCTTTCCGCCTTCGGAGGGTTGATCGGGCGTGTAGAGGTTGATAATCTGGTCGGGATTATTATGGATGACATGAATCTGGTCTTCGGTAAAGGGGGAGAAAATATACGTCGTGGCCCCGGTCGTCCGGCCGTTCATCTCGAACACGACCTGCCGC
>JBGOYP010000021.1:0-16908 GCA_041479785.1 Candidatus Aminicenantia bacterium
ATACACGCGCGACAAAGAAACCTTCGTCAAGAGCCGCGACGGCGACCTTCTCCGGCATCCGATTTCGGGCGCCGCGTTCGCCTTCAAGTACGGGCTGCCGCAAGAGGTCGTCCACATCATCGCCGCCCATTCCAAGGAAGGGGACGGGTCGCGCCGGACGATCGAGGCCGTCATCGTCAATCACGCCGATTTCGTCAACTTCGACGTTTTCAAAGAGTGAATTCCCGGGAGCGCAGGTGGGACGCACATTCTCCGAAAAGGTCTTGAGCCGGAAAGCCGGGCGACCGCTCCGGGCGGGCGAGGTCGCGACCGTTTCGCCCGACTACTATCTCTCGCACGACAATTCCTCGGCGATCATCGGCGAGTTCAAAAAACTGGGCCTGAGCCGGGTCGCGGCCCGGGACAAGGTCGTGATCGTCCTCGACCACATCGTCCCGGCCGCCGATGAAAGATACGCCGCGAACCACAAAACGATCAGGGAGTTCATCGCGGCGCAGGGGATCCGGCATTTTTACGACATTCAGAACGGCGTCTGCCATCAGGTCTTTTCCGAGGCGAGCTTCGCCTTGCCCGGGACGGTCATCATGGGCAGCGACTCGCACACTACGACGTACGGCGCTTTCGGCGCGTTTTCGGCAGGTATCGGCCGGACCGAAATGGCCAGCATCTGGGCGACGGACGAGATCTGGCTCCGGGTCCCGGAAACGCTCCGGGTCGAGTTCTCGGGGACGTTTCCCCCCGGCGTCTCGGCCAAAGACGTCATCCTCAAGGTCATTGGAGACCACGGGGCCGACCGGGCGAACTACGAGGCGGTTGAATTTGCCGGACCCTCCGCTCGGCATTTCAGCCTGGCTTCGCGGATGGTTCTGTGCAACATGGCCGCGGAGATGGGTGCCAAGAACGGATACTTCGAGCCCGACGAAAAAACGTTCGCCTGGCTCAAAGCCCGGGCCAAAAACGACTTTACGGTCGTAACGTCCGACCCCGGAGCCGCCTATGAGGCCGTTCTGTCATACGACATCTCCACGATCGAGCCGCAGGTCGCGTGTCCCCACACGGTCGACAATGTCAAGCCCGTGACCGCGGTCGCCGGAACGAAAATCCATCAGGCCTTGATCGGGACGTGCACCAACGGCCGCCTGGAGGACATGGAGGTCGCGGCCCGTATTCTCAAAGGCCGAAACATCCATCCCGGCGTTCGGACGCTCATCCTGCCGGCGTCGCGCGAAGTTTATCTTGATGCTCTCAAAGCCGGGCTCATCGAAATCTTCGTCGACGCCGGCTGCGTCATCCTGAACCCCGGCTGCGGCCCTTGCCTCGGCGCCCACGAAGGCATCCTCGCCCCGGGCGAAGTCGTCGTCAGCACGTCCAATCGCAATTTCAAAGGGCGGATGGGAAGCGCCACGTCCGAGATCTTTCTGGCTTCGCCGGCCACCGTCGCCGCGTCTGCGCTCGAAGGCCGAATCACTGACCCGAGGACATGCCTATGAGCCAAGGCCGCGTCTGGAAATATGGGGACGACGTCAACACCGACGTCATTTACGCGGGAAAATACACGTATCAGCAGCTTCCGCCCGAAGAGATGGCGAAACACGCCTTTGAGGACCTCGACCCCGAATTCGCCCGGAACGTCAAGCCGGGGGACGTCGTCGTCGCCGGCAAGAACTTCGGCTGCGGAAGCTCGCGGGAGCAGGCGGCGGCCTGCCTGCGTTCGGCCGGCGTCCGGGCCGTCGTCGCGAAATCGTTCTCGCGGATTTATTTCCGCAACGCGATCAACCTCGGGTTGGCCGTGCTCCAATCCGAGGACGCGCCGGACGCCCTCAAAACGGGCGATCCGGTCGAGGTCGATTTCGCGGGCGGACGGATTTTAAGCGGCGGACGGGTGTTCCATTTTTTTCCGCTGCCGGCGTCCGTCCTGGGCATCGTCGAGGCCGGCGGTTTGATCGAATACACGAAAAAGAGGCTGGCCGATAAGTCGCGGGGATAAAGCTCGCCCGGTCATGAAAAGCCTCAGTATCTTCAACCACGTGCTTGGACCCGTAATGCGGGGTCCGTCGAGTTCACACACGGCCGGGGCCTTCCATATCGCGTCCATGGCTCGCGCGATGTCGGGCGGGATACCGCGACGCGCGGTTATCGTTTTCGACCCCGGCGGGTCCTATGCCCGCACGTATTCTCAGCAGGGCGCCGACCGGGCTTTCGCCATGGGGTTTCTGGGCAAGCCTCTGACCGACGAATCCTTTTTTTCCGCCTTGGATGACGCGCCGCGGGCGGGCCTGGACCTCCGTTTCGAAGTCCGTCCGCTGGCGAAGGCCGACCACCCCAATTCCATGGAGGTCGAGGTCGAGGGGCCCGACGGCAGCCCGCTGCTGCTGGAAGCGAAGTCGACCGGCGGAGGTGAGGTGGAAATCACGAGCGTGGACGGCTGGCCGGTATCGTTTAGCGGCGCTGCCTACGAAATTCTGGCCGAGGCCGCGCCCGGTTCCGTGTCCGCGGTCATCTCCGCTCTCGGTGCCGACGGAGCTCTTTTGGGCGATCTCAAAATCATCCGTCGAAGCGGCCGGGCCGCGATCATCGCCCGGCGTTCAGCTCCGGGCGTCCGCCGAATCCTCCATGCCTTGGGCCCGCGGGCGGGAGAATTTCGTTTCCGGGAATCCGCCCCCGTTTACTATGTGCAAACCGGCCGGCCTCTCTTCACCAGTGCGGAGGACGCCGTCAAACTGGCCGAAGACCGGCCGCTTTCCCTCGGCCGCCTGGCCCTCGAATATGAATCCGGACTTCTGGGCTTGAACCGCTCCGAAGTCGTCGGCGAGATGTTGCGACGCTACGATATCATGTCCGCCGCGGCGGAGCGCGGCCTGGACCCGGATTTCGGCGGAATGCAACTGCTGTCGGCCAGCGCCGGGTCCGTCTTCCGCGCCGAAGCGGAGCGGCGGCTGTCGACGCGAGGGCCGCACACGCGCGCCGCGGCCCGGGCCCTGGCCGTCATGCACGTGAACGGGGCCATGGGGGTCGTCTGCGCGGCTCCGACAGGCGGCGCGGCCGGCGTTTTGCCGGGGGCGATGGTCACCATGGCTGAAGAACGGCGCCTGAGCCGGGAGCAGGTCGGCCTGTCGCTGCTGGCCGCTGGCGCCGTGGGATTGATCACGGCCCAGCGGGCGACGTTCGCCGCCGAGGTGGCCGGCTGCCAAGTCGAAATAGGCGCCGCAGGAGCGATGGCCGCGGCCGCCGTTGTCGACGCGATGGGCGGTACGGCCCGCCAGGCGTTCGATGCCGCGGCCGTGGCTTTTCAGAACACGATGGGCTCGGTCTGTGACCTGGTCCAGGGCATGGTCGAGATCCCCTGTCATACGAGGAACGCCGTCGCCGCGGCGAACGCGTTCGTCTGCGCCGACCTCATCCTCGGCGGCTACGCGAATCCGGTGCCGTTCGACGAAACGGTCGATGCCGTTTATGCGGTCGGCCGGATGCTGCCGTCCGAGCTCCGTTGCACGGCCAAGGGAGGGTTGGCCGTCACTCCTTCGGCGCTCGCCTTGAAGCCCCGCGGCCCCGCCGGCGGAGAGATGTGATCCCGCCATGAGCCGGCCGCCCTTGTTATATCTCCCGGCGGATGCCGTCCTTGCGGCCTTGCCCATGGCGGACGCCGTCGCCGCGGCCCGGCAGACATTCCTCGCGGTCAGCGGGGGACGCGTGATGATGCCGACCCGAACCCATCTGGCCGCGAACGGAAACGCGACGGTTCTGTTGATGTCGAGCCTAGCCTGGGACATCGACCGGCTCGGAATGAAACTTCTCACGCTCTTTCCGGGAAACCCGGACATGGGGATTCCGTTCATACAAGGCCTTTTCATCTTGGCCGATGCCGATACGGGAACGCCACTGGCGGTTATGGACGGCCGGACAATCACCGCTTTGCGGACGGGCGCCGCTTCAGGCGCCGCGACGGGCGCTTTGTCCCGGGCCGATGCGTTGGTCGCGGCGGTCTTCGGAGGCGGGCAACAGGCGCAGACCCAGCTCGAGGCGGTGTGCGTGATGCGTCCTATCAAGCGGGCTTGGGTTTATGATATCAATCCAGCCGCCGCCGCAAATTATGCCATCGAAATGGCTGCGCGGCTGGATATTGCCGTCCATTCCGCCAGGACTCCGGCCTTGGCCTTGAAGGAGGCCGATATCGTTTGTCTTGCGACAACGTCGGAGACGCCCGTTTTTAATGATGCCGACATCCGTCCCGGGACGCATATCAACGCGGTCGGCGTTTATAAGCCCCAGCATGCCGAAGTCCCGCCGGAGACCGTGCGCCGGGCTAGGGTCGTCGTCGACCAGCGAGAAGCGGCCTTGGCCGAAGCCGGCGACCTTCTCCGGCCGCTTCGGGCCGGGTTGATCGACAGCGGCCATTTTCACGCGGAGCTGGGCGAAGTCCTCGAAGGAAGCGCGCCCGGCCGCCTCAGCGTCGAAGACATCACGCTTTTTAAATCCGTCGGCTTGGCCGCCCAAGACCTTTTTGCCGCGGCCCGGGCTTACGACAACGCCTGCCGCCTCGGCCTAGGCATCGAGCTCCCGCGATAAGACCGGAGATTTGACGGGAATCCGCGTTCCGATTAAGATAATCCGCGTCACGAATCGTCCCGAGGAGTTCGTCATGGCGAAATATCGAATCGCGGTCCTGCCCGGAGACGGGGTCGGGAAGGAAGTCGTTGAAGCGGCGCTCATCGTTCTCAATAAACTGGCCGTGAACGCCGAGTACGTTTTCGGAGACATCGGTTGGGAATTCTGGCGTAAAGAGGGGAATGCCCTCCCGGACCGGACGATCAAGCTGCTCAAAGAGACCGACGTCTGCCTTTTCGGCGCGATCACCTCGAAGCCCAAGGAGGACGCGGCGGCCGAGCTCGACCCTTCCCTCCATGGTCGAGGCCTGAGCTATTTCAGCCCCATCGTCCGCCTCCGCCAGGAATTCGACCTCTATTCGAACCTGAGGCCGTGCAAAGCCTATCCCGGCAACCCGCTCAACTACCGCGACAAGATCGACTTGGTCATCTTCCGCGAGAATACCGAGGGCATGTACGCCGGGGTCGAATATTTCCCGCTGCCGCAAGCTGTAAAGGACGCGCTCGCCGGACATCCGAAGATGAAACCGTTTCTCGGCGTCCCGCTCAACGAGATCGCCCTCTCGACCCGCATCATGACGAAAAAGGGCTGCGAGAGGATCGTCCGGGCCGCGTTCGAATACGCGCGCAAGAACAAGCGCCGGTCCGTGACGGTCGTTGAGAAACCCAATGTCCTCCGCGAGACCGGAGGTTTAATGATCGCCGTGTCGCGCGCGGTCGCCAAGGGCTATCCCGAAATCGAATTCAAGGAAGCCAACGTGGACGCGATGTGCATGTGGCTGGTCAAGAACCCCTATGACTACGATGTTCTCGTCGCCGAAAACCTGTTCGGCGACATTATCTCCGACCTCGCGGCCCAGCTCGTCGGCGGCCTGGGATTCGCCGCGGCAGGAAATATCGGCGATACGTACGGCGTGTTCGAGCCGACCCACGGCTCGGCCCCGAAATACACGGGAATGTCCAAGGTCAATCCGATCGCGATGTTCCTCGCGGCGAAGCTGATGCTCGAGTGGCTGGGGGAGACGGCCAAGGCGGCCACGCTCGAAAATGCGATCGCCGCGGTCATCAAAGAAGGCCGCGTCCGGACCTACGATATGGGCGGCGCGTCCACGACCCTCGAGATGGGCCGGGCCGTGGCGGAAAAGGTCTGAAGGAGACGGCCGTGGGACGAACGGTCATCGAAAAGATCATCGCGGCGCATACGCGCGACGAGGTCCGGCCCGGACGGATCGTTTGGATGGACCTCGACGTTCGGACGGCCCGCGACTTCGGGGGGCCGAACGTCGTCAAGAACTTCGAACGCGAATACGATGACGCGCCCCCGGCCGACGCCCGGAAAACGTTCTTCACGTTCGACCTTTGCGCTCCGGCTTGCACGATCAAGTCCGCCGACAACCAGCAGGCGTGCCGCGATTTCGCCCGCAAACACGGCATCGAGGTCTACGATGTCGACCGCGGCATCGGGTCTCACGTCCTGATCGAAGAGGGCCTGGCCCGGCCGGGGACGACGGTCGTGGGCACGGACAGCCATATGAACATCCTCGGGGCGGTGGGCTGTCTTGGACAAGGAATGGGCGACGTGGACGTCGCGTTCGCGTTCAAAACCGGGAAGACGTGGTTCGAAGTGCCGGCGACGGTGAAGGTCGTTCTCAAAGGCCGTCCGGCTCCCCGCGCCGACGCCAAAGACCTGACGCTGTTCCTGTGCCGGGAGCTCGGGACGAAGACGATCGCTCTCGCCGCGGCCGAGTTCTACGGGGAGGCCGTTCGACGTCTGGACTTCGCCGGCCGGGTCACGCTCTGCAGCATGGTCACGGAGATGGCCGGGATTATCGGGTTCATTCCCGAGGCCGAGAACCGTTCGGAGGTCCAAGCCGACCCCGACGCCGAGTATGCCGATGTCGTCGAAGTCGACGTGAGCGAACTTCCGCCCCAGGTCGCGCTCCCGCCTTCTCCGAACACCGTCAAGGACCTGGCGGCGGTCAAAGGCCTCCGGGTCGATTCCGGATTCATCGGTTCGTGCACGAACGGGCGGACGGAAGATTTCGCGCGCGCCCTGGAAATCCTCGAGGGACATCACGTCCGGAAGGGCGTGATGTTGAAGGTCGTTCCCGCGACGCGCAAGGTCTATGAAGACCTCCTTGGAAAGGGCATCCTCCAGGCGCTCTTCGAATGCGGGGCCATCATCCTCAATCCCGGTTGCGGCGGGTGCGCCGAAGGCCATGCCGGGCTGACCGGAAAAGGCGAAGTCGAGATCAGCACGGGCAACCGCAATTTTCCCGGAAAACAAGGCCTGGGCCCGGTTTATTTGGCCTCGCCCGCGGTCGTGGCCGCCTCTTGTATCCGGGGCGAGGTCGCCGGGCCGGAGGACGTGTGACATGGGAGAGAGGGTTCTTCAAGGAAAAATCTGGGTTCTGACGGACAGCCGCGGCTCGCTCATCGAGGATATCGACACCGACCAGATCTATCATAACGCCCACCTTCACATCACCGACACCGCCCAGATGGGGCCGTTCGCCCTGGGCAACCTTGAGGGCTGGAAAGATTTTCCGAAGAAATGCGGGGCCGGAGACATCCTCGTCGCGGGCCGGAATTTCGGGGCCGGATCGTCGCGGCAACAGGCCGTAGACTGCTTCGTGGCCCTCAAAGTCGGCGCCATCCTCGCGCCTTCGTTTTCCGCGATCTATTTCCGGAATGCCGTGAACTCGGGATTTCCGGTCGTTCGGGGCCTCTCTCTCGAAACGTGGGTTTCCCAAGGAAAACTCCGGACGGGCGATACCCTGCGGATCGACGTCATCACCGGCGAAGCCCGGAACGTCGGCCGGGGCCTGCCCTTGGAGGTCGCGCCGATGAGCCGGGTCCAGTTGGACATATACGAGGCCGGCGACTTGTTCAAATATGGCAAAGCGTTGGCTTAAGGCCGGGCGCGCGAGATGAAAATATTAGCCATCGACACGACGACGCCCGGCGGGTCGATCGCGGTCCTCGATGATAAACGCCTCCTGGCCGAAATCGGCGTCGCGTCGGCGACGACGCACTCCTCGCGCTTACTCGGGTCCGTCCAACATCTCCTGGCCGCGCTTGGTCTCGACATCCGCGTTATCGACGCGTTTGCCGTGACTCGCGGGCCCGGCTCGTTCACCGGGCTTCGCATCGGATTGAGCACGGTCAAGGCTTTTGCTTTCGCCTCGGGGAAGCCCGTCGCGCCCGTCTCTTCACTCGAAGCCCTGGCCCGGAAGCTCTGGGATGATGGCCCGGGTCTCGTCGCTCCCGTTCTCGACGCGAAAAAAGGCGAAATCTATGCGGCGTTGTTCGAAATCCGCGACCGGCGGATGGTCGAGTTCATCCCCCAAGGGGCCTATGCGCCAGAGTCTTTTGTCTCGCTCTTGCCGCGGCGGAAGGTCCGGTTCATCGGCAACGGGCTTGCCCTCTGCCGCGACGCGGTCGTCCGGAAGCTCAAGGACAAGGCCTTTTTTCCGGCGCGGACGACTTTCATCGCCGCCGAGGTCGGACGCCTCGGGCTCGGACTCCTGGCGGCTGGAAAAGGCGTTCCGGCCGAGCGGCTCGAGCCTCTTTATTTTCGAAAATCGCAAGCCGAGGACAAACGCTAAACCGCGCTGTGGCAAACGAGGTATTCACGCTTCGCCGGATGGAGATAGGCGACCTCCCCGCGGTCCTGGCGATCGAACGGGTCTCTTTTTCGAATCCTTGGAACGAGCTGACGTTTCGGGGCGAGATCCAGAACAAAAATATTTCATTTCCGTTGGTGGCCGTCCACGCGACCGAGAACACGATCATCGGCTACATCATGTTCTGGGCCGTCAAGGACGAGGTCCAGATCAATAATATCGCCGTGGATGCGAGCTTCCGGCGTCACGGCATCGCCGAGAGCATGGTGCGAAACGTCCTGGAGTCCGTCAGGAACTCCGGCGCGGCGTTCGTGTCTCTCGAAGTCCGGTTCTCAAACGCCGCCGCCCGGGCGCTCTATGCGAAACTCGGTTTCCGGCCGATCAGCATCCGCAAAAACTACTACACGAACCCCCAAGAGGACGCCGTCGTCATGGGCCTGCATCTCTGATTTTAGTAAAGGACGTTCAGAAGGCACAATCCTTTGGCCGGAGCCGTCGGACTGGCGAGCGTTCTCTTTTTTCCCCTGAAGATATCTTCGATCGCATTCGGCTCGATCCGGCTGCGGCCCACTTCGAGCAGCGTCCCGACGATCGTCCTGACCATATAGCGGAGGAAGCCGTTGGCCTCGATCGTGTAAACGAGCTCGTCGCCCCGGCGGGCGAGGTCCGAGCGCGTCACGGTCCGTACCGGATAAAGCTCCCGGTTGGAGGAAAATCCCGAAAAATCGTCCTCCCGGACGAAGAGGGCCGCGGCTTCGCGCATCCGGCCGACGGCGAGTGGATACGGCCAGTGGAGGGCGTACCGGAAGATAAACGGACTGATGAGCCGGGCCCGGCAGATCCGGTATTGATAGACCTTCCCCACCGCGTCGCGGCGGGCGTGGAATTCGGGCGGCGCCGGACCGAGCTTTGTCACGCGGATGTCGTCGGGAAGAATGGCGTTGAGCGCTTTTTGGAGTTCGGCGTCGGACAGCCGGAGAGACGCTTTGACATTGGCGACCTGGGCCCGGGCGTGGACGCCGGCGTCCGTCCGTCCCGCCCCGGTTAAGGACACCGCTTTTCCGGCAAGCCGGGCCAGCGCGTCCTCGACCGTTCCCTGGATCGTCTTTTTACGGGGCTGGCGCTGCCAGCCGTAATAATCCGTTCCGTCATAGCTGAGGACGATCCTGATATTCCGCATCGGACCGGTCCGTCAATTCCGGCCGAGCGCCGCGAAGGCGCGCTCGACGGCGTCGCGGGGACCGTCGGCCCGAACGACGCCCTTGATATCCCACGTCCCGAGACCGAAGACTTTTTTTCCGAAGACGACCGCGTAAGCGATCTCGCTCAGCGTCCCGTATTCGCCGTCCACGGCGATCACGACATCGGCGTTCATCACGACGAGCGAGTTGCGGGTGTATCCCAGCCCCGTCGCGATGGGTACGTCGATGAACGGATTGGCCTCGCCGGGATGGTTTCCCGGAACGATGCCGATCGTCAGCCCGGCCGCCTCCTTGGCGCCCCGCGCCGCGGCTTCCATGACGCCGCCGAGCCCGCCGCAGACAAGGACCCCGCCGCGCCCCGCGACCAGGCGTCCGACCTCGCGGGCCATGTCGAGGAATTCTGGCCCGGCGTGATTGCCTCCGATGACGCCGATTCTCGGCTTTTTGACGATGTCCATCGCGCCCGATCCTTTCATTTTCTTAAAATTAGCATAGGGGACGGGGCAATGCAATGCGGCGCGAACGTCTCAACCTGACCAAAGGCCCCTTCGGGGTTAACGCATTTTTTTGCTCCTCTATTAATAATCCGAGGATGAGAGGCTGATGCCCGGCCAGGAATGATGAACGAAGTTCCCTGGCGGGCATCGGCCTCTTATCCGCCGCCGCCCCCGTTGAACTGGTCATTCGATTCGATTACAATGTCAGCCGGACGCCGGAACGACGTCGTTCGGGTCGCCGGCGGTAAAGGAGCCGACATGACTGCGTTTCTGAGGATTCCCTGCCTGACCGAGGCCGAAGAACGTAAAATCCTCGAAGACATCGAGGCCCAGATCGAGTCCAAAAAAAAGGATGGGCTTCTCACCGACCGGGATGTGCGCGAGATCCAAGAAATGCGGCTCAACCCGCTTCCGGACATTCAGGACGTTCAGAGCGTCTACGACGACCATCTGTTCTCGCTGAAGGACTGACCTCCGGCGGGACCATCGAGAGACGGGGAGATCAAGCCCATGGACAACCGCAATCCGACCGAGACAAAGACTCCCGGCGCGGTCGAGGTCGATTACGATCACATCGACGTCACCGCGATTATGGACCGGATCCAAAAGAAAGCCGCCGAGGCGCCATCGGCCGAATCCGCTCCTTTCTCTTCTCCGGGTGAGAGGAGCCCGTCGGCCGAGGAACGAGAAGAAATCCTTCAACCGTTAGCAGACGTCGGCCCACCGCCGGCGCCCGAACCGGAAGCCGAACCGGCCGGCCCTGAAGGAAAGGTCAAGCCCCTTCTTCTCAAACTCGCCCGGCCGTTTTTCCCCATCATCCGCCTTTTTGGCCTTCCCCTTCATCAGGATATCCGGACGACCCAGAAACTCCTCCATGAAACAAATAAACGCCTCGACTACCTCTATCGGCTTTTCTATTGGTATGAGACGAAGGCTGAGCGCCGATTTCAGGCTATCGAAGCGAATGCCCGCATCCTCGACGACCGGATCGAGGCCAAGACCCGCGTCCTGGAAAATCGGATCGAGGAAAAGGCCGACGTGGCCGCCGAGCGGCAGAACAAATCCGAGCTCCGAATCGACCTTCTCGAGGCCCGCCTCAAGGACCTCGACAAGAGCATGGAGTACATCCGGCTGCTGCATAATTTGGACCACAACCTGGTCGTCGAGCTTACGAAGCTGAAGGTCGAGCTGGACACGTTGAAGAGCAAATTCCGGATCCTGGAAAAAGATCAGGACTATCTGCAGAAGAGGGAGCGGGCGATCGAGGAGAAAGCGTTGAAATGACCGTCGCGTTCGTCGTTCAGCGCTACGGCCTCGACATCAACGGCGGGGCCGAGCTCCATTGCCGGTGGGTCGCCGAGCATATGAGCCGGCACCTCCCCGTGGAGGTGTTAACCTCCTGCGCTCACGACTACATCACCTGGCGGAACCATTACCCGGAAGGCGAGGAAAACATCCACGGCGTCCCCGTGCGTCGGTTTCCCGTGTCCAAGACCCGCAATCCGGAACGGTTCGGCCGGCTCCAAAACCGCATCCTCCAAAACGAGCACCGGGAGCAGGACGAAATCGCCTGGCTCGACGAAGAAGGCCCGACCTCGCCCAAGCTCATCCAATTCATCCGGAAGAACCTCGCGGCCTATGACTACTTCATTTTTTTCAGCTACCGGTATTATCATTCTTACTGGGGGATCCGCGCAGTCCCGGAGAAAAGCATTCTCGTCCCGACCGCGGAGCGCGATCCGGTCGTCTATCTCAAGATCTTCAAGGACCTGTTCCGGCTGCCGCGCGCGTTCATGTATAACTCCCATGAAGAGCGGGAGATGATCCAAACGGTCTCCGGGAACCACGACGTGCCGGGGATCGTCACGGGGGTCGGCACCGAAGCCCCGGCGGAAACGTCGGTCGCGCGGTTCCGGCAAACGCACGGCCTTTCGGGTCCTTATGTCCTGTACATCGGCCGCATCGACGAAAACAAGGGATGTCCGCAGCTGTTCGACTTCTTCCTCCGGTTCAAAGCCGAAACGTCATCGGAGGTCAAGCTCGTCCTCATCGGAAATTCGATCCTGAAAATCCCGTCCCATCCCGACATCCGTCATCTCGGTTTCCTCCCCGAACAGGGTAAGTTCGATGCCCTCGCCGGCGCCGATGTCCTGATGATGCCGTCGTTCTATGAAAGCCTGTCCATGGTCACGCTCGAAGCCTGGGCGCTCGGCCGGCCCGTCCTGGCCAACGCCAAATGCGACGTCCTTAAGGGACAGTGCCGCCGCTCGAACGGCGGGCTCTACTACGAGAGCTACGGACAATTCCGGGAAGCGCTGAAGCTTCTTCTGGATTCGGATCGCCTCCGGGCCGCCATGGGCAAGAACGGAAAGACATATTTCGACGAAAACTACACCTGGGAGACCATCGAAAATAAATACCTCGCCATCCTGAACCGGCTCGGAGGCCGGTCCTGATGGACGTCCACCAGTTCGCGACATCGCTCAGCTACGGCGACGCGATTTCGGACGAAATGCTCGAGATCCGGAGCGTCCTCCGGGACAAAGGATTCGGGTCCGAGATTTTCGTCAAGATGTTCGACCCTCACTCGGCCTCCTTGGTCAAGGATTACCGCGAGTACAAGCGTTTCAGCTCGCCGGACAACGTCGTCCTCTTCCATTTTTCGATCGGGTCTCCGGTCTCGAAGCTCTTCGTCCGCGTCCCCGACCGGAAGATCATGATCTACCACAATATCACGCCGCACGAATACTTCATCGACGCCCATCGCATCCTCGCCCGGGAGTGCTATAAAGGACGGCTCGAGATCAACCTCTTCGTGGACAAGGTTGACCTCGCCGTGGGCGATTCCGAGTTCAACCGGAAGGAGCTCGAGGCCGTCGGCTACAAAGCCACGGGCGTTCTCCCTATCCTAATGAATTTTGCCAAGTTCGACGCCCCGGCCGACCCGGTCACGGAGCGGATCTTCGATAACGGTAAGACGACCATCCTCTTCGTCGGCCGGCTGATCCCCAACAAGAAGTTCGAGGACGTCCTCAAGACGTTCCTCTTATACAAACGTCACTTCAACCCGGACTCGCAGCTGATCCTAGCCGGCGATTACCGCGGCCTGGAGCGATATTTCGCCGCGCTCCAAGATTTCATCGCGGCTTACCGCATCCCCGACGTCCATTTCGGCGGCCACACCGCGTTCGACGAGCTGCTGGCATATTACCGCGCCGCGGACGTTTATCTCAGCATGAGCGAGCACGAGGGATTCGGCGTCCCGATCCTCGAGGCGTTTTACAACAAGATCCCGGTCGTCGGGTACGCCGCGGGCGCCGTCGAGGAAACGATGAACGGGGGCGGCGTCGTCCTTTATGAGAAGGATTTCCTCAAAACCGCGGCGCTCATCGACCGGCTCGTCCGCGACCCGGACCTGAAAGACAAAGTCATTCAGGGACAGCTCCGGGCGCTCAAAAAGTTCAGCCGGGACAATGTCAGCCGCATTCTCCTCGACCTCGTGGAAAGCGTCCGCCGCCGATGAGAGCCGATCAGCTCGTCCCGGCATTTCATCGCGGCGACGCGATCGGAGACGAGGCCTTCGAGCTGCGCGGATTTTTTCGGGCCGCGGGTTTTACTTCGGACATTTATTGTCTCACCCGCGACCGGGGACGCGAGGACGAGGCGCGGCTTTTCGAGGACTTTCCCGAACCCAGCCCCGACGACGTCACGATTCTCCATTTCGCCCTGCCTTCGCCGCTCACCGGGGCGCTTGCCGGCCTTCGTTCGCGGAAAGCGCTGATTTATCACAACATCACGCCGGCCGAATTTTTTGAGAACATCGACCCCGAAATGGCCCGGATCTGCCGGGTCGGCCGGGCCGAGCTCGAATCCCTCCGGCCGCACGTCGACCTCGGGCTGGCGGATTCGGAATTTAACCGGCGTGAACTCCAGACCCTCGGCTTCCGCAACACGCACGTTTTTCCGCTGTTCGTTGATTTTGCCCGCTATAAGACCCCGCCGAGCGAATTCGTTCGCGGCTTCTTCCGCGACGAACGCGTGAACATTCTGTTCGTCGGCCGGGTGGCGCCCAATAAGAAAATCGAAAACCTGGTCCGGACCGTATTTTATTATAAAAAATTCATTTCGCCCCTCGTCCGGCTGATCATCGTCGGAAAGACGGATACGTTCCCGGTCTATTATCGGAGCGTCGTCCAAATGGCCGATGAGTTTTACCTCAAACCGGAGGAAATTCAATTCCTCGGACACGTCAACGACGAGGAGATGTTTGCCTTCTATCTCGCCGCGGACGTCTTCCTTTCGCTGAGCGAACACGAGGGATTCTGCCTGCCTCTCGTCGAGAGCATGATGTTCGACCTTCCGGTCATCGCTCTCGATTCGACGGCCGTCCCCTTCACTCTCGGCGAGGGCGGGGTCCTCATCCGCGATAGCCGCCCGGAGTATGTCGCCGAGCTGGTCCGGATCGTCGCCCGCGATAAAACTCTCAGGCGCAAGCTCATCGCCGCCGGCCGGCGTGAGCTCGCGACGTTCAAGGCATTCCCTCGCGAACGCTTTCTTCTCGACCGAATCCGGGAGCTCACGCCCCGATGAAAATCGCTTTCGTCATCCAGCGCTACGGTAAAGAAGTCATGGGCGGAAGCGAGCTCCATTGCCGTTTCATTGCCGAGCGGCTGGCGGCCCAGGGCTACGACTGCACGATCTACACCACGACGGCCAAGGATTACATCACCTGGAGGAACGAGTACGTCCCCGGTGAATCGATCCTCAACGGCGTCGTGATCAAGCGCTTCGACGTCGTCCGGCCTCGCGACATCGAATCCTTCAACAGGTTCTCGGACTGGATTTTTTTCCACGAGCACACGCCCGGAGACGAGCGGCTGTGGATGGAACAGCAGGGCCCTTATGCTCCCGCGCTGATCGATGCTCTCGCGAAAGACCAGGCTGCCCACGACCATTTCGTCTTTTTCACGTATCTTTATTACAACACGTACCACGGCCTGCGCGCCGTCCGCAAAGCGAAGATCCTCGTCCCTACGGCGCACGATGAACCGGCCCTGCGCTTGGGGCTCATGAAGGACGTCTTTGCCCTTCCCGCGGCCTTCATGTTCAACACCGAGGCCGAGCGGATGATGCTCAACAAATATTTTTCTTTCTCCGGAAAATATCAGGAGACGGTCGGCGTCGGCGTGGACGTCCCGGACCGCGTCGCCGGAACGGCCGCTTACGCGAAATACCGGATCCTGTCGCCCTATATCCTATATGCGGGCCGCATCGAACCTGGCAAAGGCTGCACCGAGCTTTTCGACAATTTTACGAAGTACAGCGTCCGCCAGCCCGACCTGAGCCTGGTGCTCATCGGCAACCGTCTGATGACGCTCCCGGCTCATCGGCGGGTCCACTATCTGGGTTTCGTTTCGGCCGAGGAAAAAAACGAAGCCATGGCCCGGGCCGTGGCCACGGTCCATCCTTCGCATTTCGAGAGTCTGTGCATGGCCGCGCTCGAATCCATGGCCGTCCAAACCCCCATCCTCGTCCAAGCCGCGGCCGAGCCGCTCAAACAGCACTGCCTCTCCGGCCGGAGCGGGCTCTTCTATTCCCGCTATGAGGAATTCGCCGGCGCGCTCGACGTCCTTCTCGGCGATGCGAACCTACGGGCCGTGCTGGGGCGCAACGGCCTGGCCTATATCGAGAAGAATTACACCTGGCCCCAGATCATCCGTAAATACGAGATCCTGTTCCGCTCGTTCTGAGCCGAATCTCCGCCTCCCGCCGTCTTTTCCTATGGCGTAGCGCCATGCTGTTCAAATCGTCAAGCGCGGCCCTCCTCGGCATCGACGCTTACGTCGTCGACGTCGAAGTCGATGTCGCCGGAGGGCTGCCTAATTTCACCGTCGTCGGCCTGCCCGACGCGTCCGTACGCGAAAGCAAGGAACGGGTCAAGGCCGCCCTCAAGAATTGCGGCTATGACTTCCCCCCGCGCAGAGTCACGGTCAACCTGGCTCCGGCCGCGCGGCGGAAAGAAGGCCCGGCCTTCGACCTGCCGATCTCGCTCGGCCATCTGGCCTACATCGGCGTCATCGGCCCGGACCCCATCCACGACCTAATGTTTCTGGGAGAGCTCGCCCTGGACGGCCGGCTGAAACCGGTCAAAGGCGTTCTGTCCGCGGCGATGCTCGCGAAAAGGCGGGGCTTCCGCGGGATCGTCGTTCCCAAGGAAAACGCCCGCGAGGCTGCGCTCATCGAGGGTTTGGAGGTGTATGGATTGAACGACCTCGTCGAGACGGTCAGGCTCCTGACCTCGCCGGACGAGGTTGCGCCGAACCAGTTTTCACTCATGGAACTTCTGAGCCAGCCCGTCCACGAGGCGGACTTCAAGGACGTCAAAGGGCAATTCCACGTAAAGCGGGCCCTCGAGGTCGCGGCCGCGGGCGGGCATAACATCCTGCTCGTCGGCCCTCCGGGCGGGGGAAAGACGATGCTCGCCCGACGGCTCCCCTCGATCCTGCCGGACATGACGTTCGAGGAGATTATCGACGTCACGCGCGTTTACAGCGCCGCGGGGCTCCTTGGCGAAGTGGGCGCGGTCGTCGAACGCCCGTTCCGGGCCCCGCACCATAGCGTCTCGGATGCCGGACTCGTCGGCGGCGGCGCCGTGCCGAAACCGGGCGAAGTGAGTCTCGCCCATTACGGAGTCCTCTTTCTCGACGAGCTCCCCGAATTCGACCGAAGTGCCCTCGAGGGGCTCAGGCAGCCGCTCGAGGACGGACGGGTGACGGTCGTGAGGGCGGCGATGAGCCTCACCTTTCCCTCGTCGTTCATGCTCGTCGCGGCGATGAATCCCTGCGAGGACGTGCTGCGGGGTTTGGCCGGCCGGGACGCGGACTGCACCGATTCCCAGCGCAGTAAATACTACGCCAAGGTCTCCGGTCCGCTGCTCGACCGGATCGACATCCAAGTCGAGGTCCCCGGCGTCAAGTTC